>DASPPQ010000015.1:0-21689 GCA_035625415.1 Thermodesulfobacteriota bacterium | reverse complement strand
GATTGCCGTGGCCATCCCCGAGGGGTTCGAGGGCCAAATCAGGCCTCGTAGCGGGTTGGCCATTCAGAAAGGGATCGGCATTGTCAACGGGCCGGGAACGATCGATTCCGATTATCGAGGGGAGATCGGCATCCTTCTGATCAATTTTGGAAAAGAGCCCTATACCATCCGTCATGGGGAGAGAATTGCTCAGATGGTGATCTCTCCAGTTCGTCGTGCAACTCTGGAAGAAGTGGATGACCTCCCGGCGACCCAGAGGCAGGGAGGGGGGTTTGGTCACACAGGACTTTAAGGAGAGACTCCAATCAATGACCTGATTCAACAAAGCAGAGGCAACGATCACCTCTGCTTTTTATTTGGCGATTAGAAAATAATCATGGATCAACTATTGGAACAGTTTCTTCATTACCTCACCGTTGAAAAGGGCCTTTCCAAAAATACCACCGATGCCTACAACCATGGTTTGACTCGATTCTTCATTCACCTGAGGGGAAAGGGAGTCCAGGAGATCCGTGAGGTCGACAAATTCCATATCAGGGGTTTTCTCCTGGCCCTAAGAAGAAAGAACCTTAATACAAAGAGCATCGTCAGAGATCTGGCCGCCATTCGGTCCTTTTTCCGATTCTTGATTCAAGAAGGCATTCTGCAGTCCAATCCTGCTGAGGAATTAGACTCACCCAAGGTGGCCAGAACGCTTCCCGAAATCTTGACCTTGAAGGAGATCGAGCAAATTTTGGAACAACCCGACCCTCAAACGCCTCTGGGAATAAGAGACAGAGCGATGCTGGAGATGCTTTATGCCACAGGGATGAGGGTTTCCGAACTCACTCAGCTCCCGACGCATCAGGTTAACCTCGAAGCAGGATATGTCCTCGTCTACGGAAAAGGTTCGAAAGAGAGGATTATTCCGCTCGGGAGCGAGGCATTGAAGTGGGTCACTGCTTATTTAAAGACCGCCCGCGGACCCTTATTGAAGAGGAAGGAAAGCCCATCGCTCTTTGTCAACCGATCGGGGAAGGGGATGAGCCGGCAGCGATTCTGGAAGACCCTCAAAGAATATGGGCGTAGAGCCGGTCTTCGAAAAAGGATCACTCCTCACCTTCTTCGCCACTCCTTTGCGAGCCATCTCTTAGAGAGGGGGGCTGATCTCCGATCCGTCCAGATGATGCTTGGCCATGTGGATATCTCGACCACCCAGATTTATACTCATGTGGCCGGAGAGAGGCTAAAAAAAATCCATAAACAGTACCACCCGAGAGGCTAAAAATTATCAGTTGAGAGTTCACATAATTCATAACTCATAACTCTTAATTGAATGTTATTATGGAAGTGATCACCACGCATATCAATGCCGATTTCGATTCCTTGGCTTCCATGCTGGCCGCCAAAAAGCTCTATCCCGAAGCGGTCTTGGTTTTTCCCGGCTCTCAAGAGAGAAGCCTACGTGATTTCTTCGTCCATTCGGCCCTGTATGCCTTTGAGGTGGAGCGGATCAAGAATATTGATCTCCAGGAAGTGGAACGATTGATTCTGGTCGACACTCGTCAAATCAGCCGAATCGGAAAGTTTTCAGAAATTCTATTGAAACCCGGATTAGATATTCACATCTATGACCATCACCCTCCATCGTCCGAGGACCTTCACGGGACCCTGGAGGTGGTCTCAGAGGTAGGGGCGACGGTGACCCTCCTTCTCGATATCCTACAGGAGAAAGGAGTCGAGATCACACCCGATGAAGCCACGGTGATGATGCTCGGGATTTACGAAGACACGGGGAACCTGATCTTCCCCTCAACGAGAGAGGAAGATTTCAAAGCCGCTGGATACCTAGTCCGAAAGGGAGCAAACCTCAGTGTCCTTTCGAATCTAATCACTAAGGAACTGACAGCAGAGCAAGTCTTCTTGTTGAATGATCTGATCCAGTCCGCGACCCGATACAGCTTTCACGGGATCGATGTCGTCATTGCTCAGGCTTCTGTGACTCGGTATGTGGGGGATATTGCTGTATTGGTCCATAAATTGAAAGATATGGAAAACTTGGACGCCCTCTTCGTCCTGGTCAGGATGGAAGATCGCGTCTACTTGATCGGGAGGAGCCGCCTCGAAGAGGTGAACGTCTCAGAAATCGCCGGCGAATTCGGAGGAGGAGGGCATCCCACCGCGGCCTCCGCAACGGTCAAAGGGATGGCTCTCGTAGAGGCTCATGACCGGTTGATCCAAGCACTGAAAGAGATGGTTAGGCCCAAAAGGGTGGCAAGAGATGTGATGGTCTATCCTGTCAAGACCATTGAGGCGGAACAAACACTGGGGGAAGCCGGGGAAATGATGACCCGGTATAACGTCGGTGTGCTTCCTGTTCTTCAAAACGAAAAAGTGATTGGCTTGATCTCCAAGCAGATCGTGGAAAAGGCCAAGTATCATGGGTTGAAAAGTTCTGTAGTGAAGGAATACATGACGACGGAGTTTTCAGTCGCCTCCCCTGAGACCCCGTTTCCCCAAGCTCAGGCAATTATCATCGGACAAAGCCAGCTTCTTCTTCCTGTCATTGAAAAGGATCGATTGGTGGGAACGATTTCTTCTGCGGAGATTATGCGGATCCTCCAAGAGGAGATGATGAAAACGGGAACGGCGGCTTCCACCCTTGAGAGTCAGCCCCTCTACGGTCGGAAAAGAATGCTCTCTCAATTGATGAAAGAACGCTTTCCCGAACCCCTCCATAACCTGCTGACGGAATTTGGCAAGGTGGGGGATGAGCTGGGGTACTCGGTCTATGCCGTCGGAGGGTTTGTGAGGGATCTTTTATTGAGAGTAGAAAATTTCGATGTGGACATCGTGGTGGAGGGGGACGGAATCCGCCTGGCTGAAGAATTTGAAAAGAAGCTCCGCTGCCGAATTCGAACACATAAGAAATTTGGGACAGCAATCATCCTCCTGCCCGACGGGTTGAAAGTCGATGTGGCTACCGCTCGCTGGGAGTTCTACGATTCTCCGGCAGCCCTTCCCACCGTGGAGAAGGCCTCGATCAAGACGGACCTCTACCGGAGGGACTTCACCATAAATACCTTGGCCATTCACCTCAACCCAAGATCGTTCGGAGAGCTGATTGATTTTTTCGGAGGGGTAAAGGATATCAAAGAAAAAGTGATCCGGGTACTTCACAATCTCTCTTTTGTCGAAGATCCCACCCGGGTCTTTCGGGCGATCCGTTTTGAGCAGCGCTTTGGATTCCAGATCGGAAAACATACCCAGAATCTGATGAAGAATGCGGTAAAGGTGGGTTTTTTGGAACGCCTCTCGGGGGGACGTGTTCTCTCCGAGATCATCCTCATCCTTCAGGAAGACGATCCTCTCCCCGCCCTGAAACGGATGAGGGATTTCAATCTCTTTCATTTTCTCCACCCCGCCCTTAGGTTGGATGAGCACGCGGAGGCCCTTTTTGAACAGATCCATCATGTCATCTCTTGGTTCGACCTTCTTTTCCTGGAGCAGCAATATGAGCGCTGGCTTATCTATCTTTACGGTCTCATCGATTCCTTGAAAGAGGAAGAGAGGGAAGCGTTCTGTCAGAGATTGACCATGAATGAAAAGCTTAAAGAGAAGGTATTGGAAGGGAAACGACAGGCGGATCAAATTCTGCTGCAAATTCTATCTTGGATTCAAACCGATCAAAGACCAAAGCGGTCAGATATTTATGACGCTCTTGATCCTCTTTCTACGGAGTCGAAACTCTTTATGATGGCCAAGACTACCCAGGTAGAAACCCGCCGTTATATCTCCCTGTATTTCACGCAACTGAAGGATACAAAACCACTCTTAAGAGGAAAGGATTTGATTCAGATGGGAATGAAATCGGGTCCTTCGATTAGAGAGGCCTTGGCAGGGTTACTCAAGGCAAGGTTGGATAAGCAGGTGATCACCCGTCAGGATGAGATGGAGTATATCTCGAAGGCCCAGGAGATGGAATAATGGCTGAAGACGCGTTACACTCGGAGGGCAAAGACGCCTATACCTTCCGATTAGAAGGGTTTGAGGGGCCCCTTGACCTACTGCTCCATCTCATTCAGAAGAACGAACTGGATATCTTCAATATCCCCATCGCCCTCATCACGGAGCAGTATTTACAGTATCTACAATTGATGAAGGTCCTCAATTTGGATATTGCCGGGGAATACCTCCTGATGGCTTCCACGCTCCTTCACATCAAATCGAAGATGTTGCTCCCCAAGTCTTTAGAAGGAGAGGAGCAGGAAGAGGAAGATCCAAGGGCGGAACTCGTCCGGAGGCTTTTGGAGTATCAGAAGTATAAACAGGCAGCAGTTGAACTGGAGAAGAGGCCTTTATTGGACCGGGACGTCTTCGTCCGGTTGGTAGCTTCCGAGTTGGGGACGGCAGCAGAGGAAGAAAGAATCGAGGTGAATCTTTTTGAGCTCCTCGAGGCCTTTCGGAAGGTTCTCGAGAGGGTCAAACCAGAAACCGTCCATGAAGTCATCCTTGAACATCTCAGCGTTGAGAATAAGATTCAAGAGATCCTGACACTGCTCGAAAAAGAAAATCGAAGCATGGCCTTCCATCGCCTCTTTCCTGAAGAGGCTTCGCGGCGAGTTGTCGTGGTCACCTTGCTGGCGATACTCGAACTGGTCAAGATGAAACGCATTCGGATCTTCCAACTGGCTCCTTTTGAAATGATTCGAATTTCGCCCTTTTAGGATATTGAGTGATTGGTGTTGGTGAAAATTGAGGTTCTTAAATACAAAGACGAGTCACGAATGACGGACACGAATTACGTCATTTTTGAATGAATCGGGAGGGACCGATGAAACGAAAACGAATCTTGATTGGGTTGGGTGTCATTGTAGGACTTCTGATTTTCTTTTTTGGTATTCTTTTCCTCATTGGACGGTATTCCGGGGGGAAATCCGGGCGACTGGCCTTCGGAGACAAGATCGCCATCGTGGAAGTGAAAGGGGTGATCGCTCAATCTTCGGGGATCATTGAAGAGCTTGAACGATATCTCGAGGACAAAGAGGTCAAGGCCATCATCCTGAGGATCGATTCTCCGGGCGGCGGCGTGGGCCCGGCCCAAGAAATCTACCGAGAGGTCATGAAGATCAAGCCGAAGAAAAAAGTGGTGACGTCCATGGGGTCTGTGGCCGCGTCCGGAGGCTATTATATCGCCAGTGCGTCCGATCTCATCGTGGCAAACCCCGGGACGATCACCGGTTCGATCGGTGTGATCATGCAATTCTCCAATTTTGAAGAGCTCCTTAAGAAAATTGGGATCAAAGGAGTGGTGCTCAAAAGTGGAGAGCATAAAGATATCGGCTCCCCCTTCCGAGAAATGACCCCGGAAGAGAAAAAAATCATGCAGGAAGTCCTTGACAATGTCCATCAACAATTCATTCAGGCCGTGGCGGATGGCAGGAAACTAGATCGGGCGAAGGTTGTTGAAATCGCAGATGGTCGAATCCTGACGGGGGAACAGGCTAAGAATTTGGGCCTGGTTGACCAGATGGGAAATCTTCAGGATACGATCGAGATCACTGCCAAGATGGTAGGGATCTCGGGGAAACCGAACGTCCTCTATCCCAAAAAGAGGCTTTCCATTTGGGAGCTTTTGATGAGAGATATGGCTTCTGCAATCATCGATGTGTTGAATGAGAAGGGGTATGAATTGAGCTTTCCCCTCCAGATGAAGTAGGACTAAGGGGGGATGAGGGGGTTTTACCTACCGCGTTTGCATCAATTCGGCGATCTTTTTCATATCCTTCCAGACTTCTCTCTTTCGTTCAGGATTCCTCAGGAGAAAGGCGGGATGGTAGGTGGGAACTACCTTGATTCCTTCGAGATCATACAACCTTCCACGAAGCGCTGTGATCTTGGTGTCGGTCTTAAGCAGAGTCTGGGCGGAGAAAGACCCTAAAGCACAAATAATTTTTGGCTGGATCGCAGTGATCTGCTTCACCAGGAAGGGATTGCAGCTCCGGATCTCATCAGGTTCTGGATTTCGATTTTGCGGAGGCCGGCATTTAACGATGTTGGTGATATAAACCTCTTCCCTCGGAAGATTGATCGATTGAAGGATTTTCGTTAAGAGCTGGCCGGCCTTCCCTACGAAGGGTCTTCCTTGAACGTCTTCATCATATCCAGGGGCCTCTCCGATGAGCATTAGGCTTGCCTTTTCATTCCCCTCGCCATAGACAATCGTCCGCCTTGTTCGATGAAGCTTGCATCTCTTGCAATCCCCTAACTCTTCTCGCACGTCTGCTAAAGTCAGAATTCCTGGTAGGATGGCCTTTTCAGAGTTCTGTACTAAAGCGGGTAGGAAGGAGATGCCCATTTCCTTAAGATATCCGAGATAGGACCTAAGATCGCTAATGATCTCATTTACATTTTCATCCATCAGATTTCATTCCTTAAGCAAGGCTCACATAGCTTCCTTCACTTCCGAAGCGGGATCCGTGTCAGTTGCCAATCAGGTTGGTTAAGGTCTTAGAGTCTCTGTATCCATGGATCACCCTGCCGTCAGGGAGGACCAAAACAGGCAGGCTGGAGATGCCCAGTTTTTCAGCCAGCTTTATATTTTCATCAATAATCGGCGTTTCGCATTTGGGCTTTGGCAGCGGTTTCTTGTCAAAAGCCTCCTCAAGAAGTGCTAAGGAATTCTCACAAACGATGGCCTTCGATTTTTCGTAGGCCTCGGGATGAATCATCCTCAAGGGGTAAAGCTTTATGTAAAAGACGATATCCTTCCTCTCCTCAATGATCTTCTTCATCTCCTGATGAAGTTTTGCACAAAACGGTCAGTCGGGATCGTCGAAGGAAATAACTCTGATCCTGGCCTTTGGGTCACCCAGGACTAAGGCATCGTTAAGCGGAATCTGTGCTACATCGATCTTGTTAAGCTCTTCGAACCTTTCCTGTGTCAGATTTCTTCTTTCCTTTATGGATATCAGCGATCCCATGAAGAAATGCTTCTTAGCAAAATCTACATAAATCAATCCCTTTCTGCTGCCCGACTCTAAATATACCTCCCAAAGTCCTTGCGTCGGGCTCAATTTCACACTGATGATCTTGATATCTGGGATAGCTCCCTTGAGGAGATCTCTTGCGTCATCGCTGCTTAAAGTATGACATTTAGAGCAGTCTTGGCTCTTTCCTTCAAAGCAGAGGGAATGGGCTGCAGGCAACAGGCAAAATAGTAGCAGGAAAGTCAGGAATGTTGTCTTGGACATGTTTCTTCATAGCATAGTATCTCTTTAGTTTCAATAGAAAAGAAGCTTTCCACTTCTCTCTTCTATTGATTGTCGGGTAGGGGAGTTTATCGTAGTGTAATGCTTCAAAAAAACATTTGCCAACAAGTGACAAAAATGATAATGAATAGTACCGAGGAGAAGACCTTTGAGCCTCCTGTAAAGCGCAAGAAAAATGTCAGGGTTGAGGTAGCAAACAGAAGGGATGGAGAATATAAGTTCGCGGATTGCGTACTATTTGGTCGGAAAGGGATTGATTCAAAAAGAAGATCTCGAGAAGGTTTTGCCTCCAGATCAACCCGCAGGAGATCTCCCCGGAGCTCTCCCTATCGAAGAGCAGCTCATCAACGCCGGACTTCTGACCCCGGAACAGTTTCGTTCAGTCGCGGAAGAGTTTTTCGGAACCCCTTTTGCATCCCCGGGTGACTTTCCGAAGGAACCACTTTTATTCGACCATCTCTCCATCCAATTCATGAAAGAGTCAAAGTTTATCCCCTCGCGTTTGACAGATGGGGCGTTGACGGTCATCATGAGCAACCCCCTCGACTTCTATACGATCGACGCCATACGCTTGGCGACCAACGATGAGGTTCATGTGCTTGCGGGCCGGGAGAATGAAATCTTGGAGGCGATCGAGCGGTCTTATGGGGCGGGTGCGACATCGATGGAGAAAATCATTGAGGATACAGAGACCGTACCGGAATATCGGGGAGAAGATGAAGAAAATGTCGATCACCTACGGGATATGGCCTCCGAGGGACCTGTGATCCGGCTCGTCAACCTGATCATTACCCGGGCGATTGAATTGCGGGCGAGTGACATCCACTTCGAGCCTTTTGAGGAGCAGTTCAGGGTCCGGTATCGAATTGACGGAGTGCTTCATGATGTGGAATCCCCTCCCAAACGGCTCCAGTCAGCCATCGTTTCCCGCATCAAAATCATGGCAAAATTGAATATCGCCGAGAGACGTCTTCCTCAGGACGGACGGATCATGCTTCGGGTAAAAGGGAAGGAGATCGACTTCAGGGTTTCATCGATTCCGACGATCCATGGGGAGAGCATCGTCTTACGAATTTTGGATAAGAGCAGCATCGTCCTGGACATTGAGACCTTGGGTTTCCCAGAAGACACGATGGCCGGTTTCACAGACCTCATCCACAGGCCTCACGGAATCATTCTCGTCACGGGTCCTACGGGGAGCGGAAAGACGACCACTCTGTACTGTGCACTGGAAAAGATCAACTCTCCCGACAAGAAGATTATCACTGTTGAGGACCCTGTGGAATACCAACTGAGGGGGATCAATCAGATTCAGGTGAAGCCTGCGATCGGACTTACCTTCGCGAATGCCTTGCGGTCGATTGTGCGGCAAGATCCGGACGTCATTCTCATCGGCGAGATTCGGGACGCCGAAACGGCAGAAATCGCCATTCATTCGGCCCTGACCGGACACCTGGTCCTCACGACTCTCCATACGAACGATGCACCCAGTGCCATCACGCGGCTCATCGATATGGGAACGGAAGATTATCTCCTCTCCTCCACCATCATCGGGATTTTGGCACAACGATTGGTGAGGGTCGCCTGTCCTTACTGCCAGGAACCTTATTCTCCTTCCCCTGCCGTTTTGAAAGAGATGAAACTCAGCAGTGCCGACCTTGCGGGTCTCAAAATTTCCCAGGTAAGAGGTTGCGAAAAATGCTCTAACACGGGGTATTGGGGGCGGCAGGGAATATTCGAATTTTTGAGGATTACCGACGATATCCAGAAGCTCATTCTGGGGAAGAAGGATTCCAATATCATTAGGGAGGCGGCCAGAAAGAATGGCCTGAGGACGCTGAGAGAGGACGGATGGTTAAAGGTTAAACAGGGAATCACTACCATCCCCGAAGTCTTGCGCGTCACCCAGGAGGAGGCCGTTTAGAGATATGGTGGAATATCTATACAAAGCAACCACCCTAAGCGGGCAGACCGTGGAGGGGGCAATGGAGGGAAAGGATGAAGAGTCGATCATCCATAGCCTACACCAACTGGGGTATATCCCTATCCGAATCGTCTCCCATGAGGAAAAGGGGACGGGGCTCCGTCTTCCCTCTTTTTTACGGCAGCGCGTCGGGGTAAAGAATCTGCTCACCTTCACGCAAGAACTTTCAACTCTCACCTCAGCGGGTTTGCCGCTTGACAGGAGCCTTAGTATCTTGGGGACGGTCACAGAAAACGACACGTTGAGAGAAGCGGTGAAGGATGTGTTGAAAAGAGTGGAAGGAGGGAATTCATTGGCCGAGGCTTTGGCAAACTATTCTCGCATTTTTCCCAAGCTCTATGTCAATATGGTCAGGGCGGGGGAGTCGGGAGGCTTCTTGGAGACGATTCTGTCCCGGTTGGCACAATATCTTCAAAGCTCAAAAGAGATCAGGGATCACCTGATTTCCGTCATGATTTATCCGCTGATCTTGACGATTGTCACGGGGGTCTCTATCACAGTTCTGGTGACTTTTGTGATACCGAGGTTTGCAAGGATTTTTTCCGATGTCAAACAGGCCATCCCGCTGCCCACGCAGATTGTCCTTACGTTCAGCCAGTTGGTAAAGGGTTATTGGTGGGCCGGTGCAGGAGCAGCGCTGTTGGCTTACCTCGGGCTGAAAGCGTATCAAAAAGATGAGGAGAGAAGATGGCGCTGGGACCGGTACAAACTGAGATGGGTCGTTCTGGGAGATCTCATCAAGAAAGTGGAGGTGGCACGGTTTGCAAGAACGCTGGGAACCTTGCTGCAGAGTGGCGTCTCCATTCTACCGGCTTTTAATCTCGTCAAAGAGATTTCACAGAATCTGGCGATTTCGAGATCGATTGCTCATATCCACGATCGGCTGAGGGAAGGAAAGGGGATCTCGAAATCGATGGAGGAAACGGGTGTCTTTCCTCCTCTCGCGATCCATATGATTAACGTGGGCGAAGAGACCGGCACTCTCGACCAGATGTTGATGAAAGTGGCGGAGGCCTACGAGGAAAGCGTCCGGACGGCCGTCAAACGGTTCGTCTCTTTGTTGGAGCCCCTAATTATTCTGGTGATGGGAGGAATCATCCTCTTTATCGTTGTCTCGATACTCTGGGCCATACTCAGTGTGAACGAGCTTCCTTTTTAGGCTTTAGAGCGAACGCCATGAATAAGTCGATTACTTTTCACTATACCAAAGGAGAAGAGAATATGTGGAGCGGCTCTAAACGAAGAGAGCAAGGCTTTACTCTTTTCGAGATTCTCGTGGTCATCACTATCCTTGGCTTGCTGGCCGCCTTGGTGGGACCGAGGCTCTTCGGAAAGGTCAGCGGCGCAAAGCAAAAGGCCGCCAAAGCGCAGATCGAGCTTTTCGGCACTGCCCTCGACACATTCCGGCTCGACGTGGGCAGATATCCGACAACGGATGAGGGACTGAAGGCCCTCCGGGAAAAACCTTCCGGAGCGGATGGATGGCAGGGTCCGTATCTTCCCAAGGAGATTCCCGTGGACCCTTGGGGAAGAGCCTACGTCTATAGGTGCCCTGGTGACCATGGTGATTACGATCTCATTTCGTACGGTCTGGACGGCGTGGAAGGGGGTGAAGGAGAGAATCAGGATATCGTCAATTGGAAGGACATCGGGAAATGAAGAACAAGGGTTTTTCACTGATGGAGCTTATTATCGTTCTGACGATCCTTGTTCTCTCCGTTTCTTTAGTAGGATCCTCTTTCTCAAATCTGTCGAGAACGATCGAGCTAAAGGCAGCAGCCAAGAAGGTTTCAGGAATACTTCGTTACTATCGGAGCGAAGCGGTTAACAAAGGATTGGTCTACCAGGTCCTTTTTGATTCCGAATTGAGGGCTGTAAAGGTTCAATCGATCTCAATAACCGAGTCAGTTGCTGACAAGGGGGAGGATGAGAAAAAAGAGGAAGATGCCCCCAAGACCCTTTATGAGCTCCCTAAGGGTGTTCAGATGAAAGATCTCGATTTTACCTCTCCTCAGTACCCTTGCGACCTCCCGGCGATTGAGTTCTATCCCAACGGAGGATCTAACGGTGGCTCCATCCTCTTCAGTAGCTCGGAGAGAGGGGGATACAGGATCAGTGTTCATTTCCTGACGGGAATGGTAGAGGTTGAGAAGGCTTAATTAGATAGAGGAAAGAATGTGCCGTATATGCGTGAACCAACGACAAGACTTAACAAAGGGTTCACATTGATCGAAGTGGTGGTAGCCCTTGCCATCTTAGGCGTCGGGCTAACAGTGATTATTGAACTCTTTTCAGGCGGCCTTCGTCTTGGGAGAGCCTCTATGGAATATACGAGGGCTGTGAATTATGCCCGGGTGAAAATGGAAGAGACGATGGCAAAGCCGACTATTGAGGAGGGGACCCAAGAAGGGGAGTCCGATGACAAGACCTTCCGTTGGCAGATGGGGGTGAAGAAAGTCGATCTTCTCTCCATAGACAAAAGCATAGACTACAAGCCTCCGGTCGAGCTTTTCCAGGTGAAGATCGATGTCTTCTGGAAATCAGGCTCTAAAGAAAAGTCTACGAGTGTTGAATCTTTGAAGGCGTTCAAACCGGAGGAAGATGAAAAGAAGAGTTAAAGTTAATGGAACAAGGGTCCACACCCGGGGCAATAAGAAAGCCGGTGACCGCAATTATTTAACGTCATGCCGCACTTGATGCGGCATCCAGTCTCTTTTTTTTCTGGATTCCTGCTGGAGTTTATCCCGATGTAAATCGGGGCAGGAATGACAATGATAGTAAAGGAATTTATGACGCAATACTCTAAATCGGGATCTGGATCTGAAAAGAGGTTGCTCAATGCGGGCTTCGACGCCTCTAACGCACCGGGGTTCACCCTTATCGAAGTGATCGTAGCACTGACGATTCTCGGGTTTATTATCCTGATGGTTTCCGGGACCTTTCGCCTCGGTCTTTCCTCCTGGGAAAAAGGAGACTCGATCAAGGAGGATTATCAGAAGATACGGATGATCTCCCAGATGCTCTCCCGGCAGATAAAGTCGGCCGTTCCTTATAAATTTAAGACTGAAAAGGCAGAAGGGGATTATCTGGCCTTTGAAGGGAAATCCTATTCGTTAAGATTTGTCTCTGCTCTGGCGATAAAGGCAAAACGACCCGAGGGGTTTGTTTATGTGGTCTATCAATTCAAAGACGAGGGCGAAAAAAAGGGGCGTTTGGTCCTTTATGAACAAAGGGCTCTGAATAGAAATTTCTTCGAAGATGACCTGAAGGAAGACTCAGCCGTGACGCTTTTTGAGGGGGTCTCTCAGGTCCGTTTTGAATATTACAGGGAGGCCAACGACGAGAAAAACCAAAAAGAAGACTGGGTTGAGGAATGGAACGCTAAAGAAGAGAAGGAGCTCCCAAGGGCCCTAAGGGTGACGGTCACCTATTGGAATGAAAGAGGTAAAGAAGAAGCTACGCCAATTACCGTCCTCGCGCCGGTTGCAGCTTACCAGTTCGAGGAGGTAAGAAGAGGTCTGACGGGACCGCGAACCATTCAGATGGCACCTCAGCCTCGAGGCTACTAGATGATATTAAAATCCCGAAATCCGAGGGGAGTTGCCCTCATTATGGTATTGGGAGTTATTACCGTTCTCACCGTGGTGGTATTGGAATTCTCCTTTGCCATGAGAACGGAAGTCAATATCACCAAGAACTTTAAGGACGAGCTTCAGCTCTATGGCATCGCGCAGGGAGGGATTCAGCAGGCCATTGCAGAGATGATTCTTAAGCAGGACACACGGCTTCAACAATTGAGGAAGACCATGAAGACGGAGGAAATCACTCCGGAGAAGAAAGAGTGGGTGGCCGACGGGAGACCCTACACCGTCCAATTTGATCACGGGGAATGCGAACTCCGCATTATGAGCGAGGCGGGTAAAATCAATATCAATACGGTTTCTGAGATGACACTTCGAAAGATCATCGGAAATTTAGGTTTGCAGGAGGAGACCCGAGACATCGTCGTCGATTCTATATCGGACTGGAGAGAGCCGGGCGATTTGCATCGTCTCAATGGAGCGAAAAATGACTACTATCAGTCTCTCAAAGAACCTTATAATTGTAAGAATGCGTATTTGGACTCCATTGAGGAACTTCTCCTTGTGAGAGGAGTTACTCTGGAGTTGTTTTATGGGAAGAGAGGGATGAAAACTGGAGAAGAAGGAGCAAAGGCATACGATGTAGGGTTAAAGGATATCTTCTCTATCTACGCACCCGGGGAACAGATCGACATCAACAGTGCCTCTTCCATTGTATTGAGGTTCGCTTTGGGGATCCCCGATACCGTGGCTCGACTAATTGTTAAGGCCAGGGAGGAGAAGCCCTTCGAAAGCATACTCGATCTTCACCAAAGGGTGCCCGAGTATGCTTCCTTGCCTTCGGTCGGGAGTGCTGACCAGCTCATCGTGACTCAATCCATGACGCCCTACTACACGATCGAATCAAGAGCGAGGAATAAGGCAGAAGGATCGGTCCGGGGCGCCAAGGCGATCGTTAAGATTGACCGGATGGATAAGAAGGGGTATAAGATCATTCAATGGGTGGATACCCTTATATGATCTTCGACATGGCAACCCGTACGCAGTCAATGAAAAAATTAATGAATTTAGCAAAAGAATCGTTGAAGAATTTGGTAAAGGGATGGAAGGAACTCGTCCCCGTCATGGTTTCCGAAAAGAGTTTCGGTATCGATTTCAAACAGGATCATCTGGTCCTCACCCTTCTCAGGAAGTCCATCGGGAGGATGGATCTGGTGGATTACGGCGTTTATCCCATTCCCCCTGAAACTCAGAAAGAAGATCGAGAGGCTCAAATCATCGGCCTGGTCAATACCTTCATTTCCAAACATCAGATTGACAAAGGGAGGGTCTCCGCGGCGATGCCGAGAGAAAAGGTGATTGCCCGTTTCATGAGGCTTCCCGTCGCCGCCAAAGAAAACCTGGCGAAAGTGCTCGAGTATGAAATGCCCAAATATGTCCCTTTTGAACGGGAAGAAATCTATTTCGACTACTATCTCTTGAAGGAGGAGAAGGATTGGCTCCGTCTTTTCGCAGTGTTTGCAAGGAAGACGGAGGTAGATCCTTATGTTTCCCTATTGAAGAAGATAGGGATCCAACCGATCTCACTCCAAATTCCTTCTGTCGCGGCTCTCAACCTCTTCTTCTACAACAGAGGGGGCGGCGACAACGAGACTTCGGTCTTGATGGATGTCACAGATCCTTTCTTTGAGATGAATCTCATCCAGGGAAAAGACTGGAGAGAAAGCTTCCATCTCCCCCTGGCCAAGGAAGAAAAAGAAGCGAAGATGATCAGCACTTTCAGGCGCTCGGAGGACGCTTACCCTGCTGAAAGCTCGACGTTCTTCGTTTACGGGATGAATGCTGATGAGACCATCCTAACAAGTCTCAAAAAAACTAACCAACTCAAAGGCGTCTTACTTCCTCCCATGGATCGTATCCTTGGGGAGTGGCAAGGATCGAAACCGTACGGAATTTATGCTTCGATCGGGGTTCCCCTCAGGGGACTCATCAGCCCCAGAGTCGATCTGAATCTCCTCCCGCCCGAGATGAGAAAAAAGGTAAGGCAGATTGGGAAACCCCTTTTGATCCTTTTAACCTTCCTCGCCCTGTTTTTCGGCCTGACCTGGGGAGCGGGAACGATCGTCCATTATAGGAAGGAATGGAATGCGGTCGACGCCGAAATAAAAAAAAGAAGGCCCGAAGTGGAGGCCCTTGAAAAGTTGCAAAAGCAGAAAGATGACTTTCGCAAGGAGATGGCGGAACTCGATCAGATCAGGTCGGGCGAAATCAGCAAAGTAGAGGTCTTGGAGGAGCTGACCAGGGTTTTGCCCGAGACAACCTGGATCTGGAATCTCAAATATCACGGTAAAGAAATTGAACTAAGCGGGTTTGCGGATTCGGCTTCCGATTTGATTCCTCTTCTTGACAAATCTCCTCTTTTTGGGAAAGTAGAATTCATGGCCCCTGTGACAAAGGAAATGCAAATGAGAGGCGATGGAAATAAGGAGAAAGAGAGATTTAAGATTAAGGCGAGGATTGAGGGGAGGAAATGAACATCTTGAAAAAATGGTCTTTTCCCAAGAACCTGACGTTCTTAAAGACCGTAAAGTTTTCTCAAAAAAGGATTTTTCTTGTGCTGGCCGGAGCCGTGATGATCCTTCTGGTCATTTCCTTCGGCGTCCTTCCCCTCATCGAAGCGAAGAAGAAGGCCCAGGACGAGATCGTCCTGAAAAAAAGAGCCTTACTGAAGTATGAACAGTTCCTTCAGAATCGGAAAACGATCGAGGAGGACCTTGGCCGGACGCTTAAACAGTACGTCGAAATCCAGCAAAAGCTCCTTTCCGGAGAAACACCGCAGCTCGGGGCAGCCAATCTTCAGGAGATCGTGAAGCGGCTTTCCGAGAAGAATGGGATCAGTATCCGAAGTTTCCGGATGTTGGAGCCCAAAGAAATGAACTTTTACGTGAAGGTTTCGCTTAACATTGACTTCAATCCGATCAACAGCATGTTGAGCCTGGGCCAATTTATCCATGATATCGAACATTACGAAAAGGAGTTGATGATCTCTGAAATGGATTTCCTCGTCTTCAACCCAAGAATGCCGAATAACGTCCAGGGAAGTCTGATCATCACCGGATTGATGAAAAAGACTAAAACCAAAGAAAAGGGGAGGCAGGGATAATGTCATCGAAGTACGGATTTTTGAGTTTCCTGGCTCTTGGGGTGCTTCTCCTCTTGATCTTCAAAAATTATGAGGTATGGACCCGGCCCATCAGATTGGTACCCGAGACGAATGTGGGAAAAGGGTCACAAAGCAGATCACAAAACAAACCGGATGTCCCTTCATCGATGGGATCTCAGAAGGATTCGGCCTCTGTCAAATCCAATGTTTCGATCGCCGCAAAGAATATCTTCAGCCCGGAAAGGAAGGATTTTCCTATTTTAATGGGGGACGGAAGAAAAGAGCTTGTGCGTCCTCAAATCGTTTTGTACGGGGTGACGATCGCTGGAGACTACCGCGCTGCCTCCATCGCCACCCCTGGAAGACCCCTCCAAAAAGGCGAAAGAGAGACATTCACTGTAAGAGCGGGGGAACGGGTTGGAGATTATAAGCTTGCAAAAGTATTATCTGACCGGATCACGTTGGAGATACAGGGTGATACTTTTGAAGTCCTTCTTTATGATTCAAAGACGCCGAAGAGAAGGACAGATGTCAGGACAGAGGGTAGACCGGCCACCGTGACGAGTACTCAGCCTATTCCCGTAAGCCCCCCCTCGTCTACTCCCGTACCCGGCTCAACCCCGGCGGTTACCGGGATGCCCATGCCCATTCCTCCTGCAGTTCAAGGAAGAGTTACAACACCACCACCCGCGCCCGTGAATCCATCCGCTCCTTTCCCGTCTAGAAGGGGGAGGACGCCTTCTTATTCTCCGCCTTCCGGAAATCCGGCATCGCCAGATGTTCCACCAGCGTCTTCATTACAAGAAACAGGGGGAAATTAAAGAGAGGGGATACAATAAGAATGAAAAAAATGAGATATTTCCGTATTGGCATTCTTATGCTGTGCTTCATTATGGGCATTTCAGGTTGTACCGGAAAGAAGGCGCAACTGAAGACAGAGCCGGGGGGAGCTTCAACCCCGCAGGTTAGCAATCCAAAGGAGGGGATAGCTGCTCCGGCAACATCTCAGCCTGCACCTCCAGTCCAAGCAGGAGCACAGCCTCTAACACCGTCACGGTCCCCAAGACCAATGCAAGTTCAAGCGCAAGCGTCGCCCCCAATGCCGTCGGCACAGCCAGTCGTTCCCGCTACGCCGCAACCACCAGGTTCAACCGGAGTTCAACCTTCAGCACTATCACAGCCACCAACTCCGGTGGCGGTTGAGCCTCTAACATCCGTGCAAGCTTCAAAGTCAGCGGGAACCCAATCCTTAGCATCGTCTACCACCTTCTCGACACAGTCTCTTCCGGCGAAGTCGGAACTGGCAGCTCAGGCGGGAATTCAACCTCCAGAGGCACCGCAACCTCTGAGGTCAACGCAGACCCAAGCGCCGTCGCCTCCAGCACCCTTGACCCAGCCACCCATTCCGGCTTCACCACAACCACCAACTCCACCGGGAACTCAGCCTCAAACACCATTGCAGCCGCCCGCTCCCCCAGTGGCAAGGCCTGCCATGCCCACGGCAGGTCCTGGAGTCATTTTCAATTTTGACAATGCGGACATCTACGAAGTGATTCGGGTGATGGCAGAAATCATGAAGATTAACTATCTTGTCGATCCCAGAGTGAAAGGGACTGTCAATATCCACACTACGGGCCAACTCCCCGGCGACGAGGTTTTTCCAATCTTTCAATCGATTTTAAGATTGAACGGGGCCACGGCGGTGAAGAAGGACGGTCTCTATGAGATCGTTCCTTTAGGCGACGGGAAAAAGACATATGTTCCTCCGACGACGATCCATGGCGGGACAAGAATCGCTTCCGAAGAGAAATATACGATTCAAATCGTGTCTTTGAAATACATTCCTGCGACAGAAGCCTCCAAATTGATCAAGCCCTTTCTTTCGGACGGGGCGGATATTGTCGAACACCCTCCTCACAATATCCTTATCATCAGCGATGTGGCTTCCAATATTAAGAAATCCCTCGACATGCTTGCGCTTTTCGATATCGATATTTTTACCGACACGAGGGTGAGAATCTATCCGGTCTTGAACGCCGATGTCGCCGAGGTGGCTAAGGAGATGGAGCGCATCTTCACTTCCTTTGAGGTATCCACAAAGTCGGGCAGAGGAGTTGGAATTACTTTTACGCCAATTACCCGGATCAATTCGCTCCTGGTCGTCAGTTCGATCCCTAATATCTTTGAAAGAGTGGAGGGATGGCTTAAGGAACTGGACAAAATACCGGGAGAAGGCTCGAAGCTAAGCGTCTTTGTCTACTACGCCCAGAATGCGAAGGCCAAAGACCTGGCTGAAGTCCTGAAGGAAGTATTTGTGAAGGCGAAAGAGAAGAAGGTGGAAAAGGCGGCAACCTCTGCGGAAACAACTCCCCGGGGGGCAAGACCAGCTCCGACTCCCCCAACGCCTCCGGCCCCTGCCAAGGAAGAGGCAGGAGGAGTTCCAGAGGGAGAGATCGGAATTATCGTTGATGAAACCACCAATTCGTTGATCATTAAAGCTTTCCATAGGGATTATAGAGCGATCCTCGAAACGATCAAGAAGTTGGATATCTACCCGAAACAGGTGCTGATCGAGGTCTTTTTGGCTGAGGTCACCCTTGACGAGACAAACAAATTAGGCATCGAATGGGCCAATTTTTTTTCAAGCCATGCGACAAGTTCCCGGGCTCAAGGGGCTGTCTTAAGTTCCCAGCCACCCGTTCAAACCACCACTGATTCTTTAGGAAATACTACTACGAGCCTTATCAATCCTTTCACTGCGCCCCTCGCCAGTTACGGTGGTTTCCGATACGCAATTGTAGAGTTCGGAGGGAGACTATCCGCAGCAATCGATTTAGCCGCATCAGAAGACCGGCTGAAAGTAATTTCGTCACCCCACATCATTGCATCAAACAATAAGGAGGCAAAAATTCAGGTCGGATCATCCCAGCCCATTCTAACCAATACTTATACAACACCGGGAGTCACAAGTACCACGGGTGCAGGCGTGGTCGAGGGGACAATCGAATATAAAGATATCGGTATTATTCTCTCCCTCACGCCTCGCATCAGTGATGGAGGACTGGTGAGTTTGGAGATCAACATTGAGGATAGCAATGTAAATACTTCGGCCATTCCCCTTGGCAATCTTCCTAATGTTCCTGTATTCACCAAGAAGACTGCTAAGACCATTCTTTCGGTCATGGAAGGACAGACTATTGTGATCGGGGGATTGATTTCAGAGTCTAAGGAAAAGATAACATCGGGTGTCCCTTTGCTGAGCAAGATTCCCATCATAGGGGGTCTGTTTGGGTTTCAGAGCTACGAGAAGAAGAGAGATGAGTTGATCCTGCTGATGACCCCTCACATCATTAGCAATCAATCTACATCGGATGCCGTCACCAGAGAGTTCAAGGAGAAGGTGGAAAGCATGAAAAAGCAGTTGGAAGAAAAGGAGAAAAAAGAGAAAGAGAGAAAGGAAAATAGAGAAAACTAAAGCTGCTCCTTGGCCCCCTTACCCCTCTCCTCTCCCGTATTGGCGGAAGGGGAGGGGTTAGGGCGGAAATCAGTATTCTTTTAGACTTTAGTTTGACAAAATCCTGTATTTCGAACCTCAGATCCCAATCCTCTAAAAGGATGCCGACGTAACCGTCATAATGGTACATTCTTCACCGTCTATAACAATCTTATCCAAATCACACACATAACTTTTGCTGAGGCGAATGGTTGACGAGGGATTGATCGAGCAATCAGGGACGTTAAGGGTTCCCAGGGGTCTTGAACCCCGATAGAAGACAACACTATGCGTGTCTTGTGCAAACCAATCGGTGAAACTAACCAAACTCACGCAGTCCGCCAAAGCCTGAGTTGAAAAGAGTAATACCATCGCACAGCTTAACAAAAGAACTATTTTTTTTCGCATTTTTCCACCTCCCGATTGCTTCTTCTCCCCTTACGTCATGGAGAATTAATTAACCCCCTTACTCTTAAATCTATTAACTGGGCGCGTAAATGTCAATCAAAATTCGAGAATGACAGGATTGACCATTGACGAGAATATAGCAAGCTTGTATAGTTACAATCGTTGCCCCTGTAGCTCAGGTGGATAGAGCAACGGATTCCTAATCTTAAATCCAGCCTCAATAATTCCCTCAAGAAACTCGTAACTTACTGAAAATCATAGTCAGAAGATAAGATTTTTTGTAATGACAATTGACGTAGAAGACGCTATTCCCACACTTAAAAGTGGGAAATTAGTGGGAAAACGATTGGAGGGCTTTTTTGCTTGCCATAGGGAGGGGCTTGGGACATTGACGAGGTGCCATTTTTTAGGTTGTAGGTGGTATGCCACGTACGGAAGACAACCCTAATACAATGGTGATAGATACCTCCCTGAAAATGATTTTAGAAACCTTAGAATGGCTGCGGATAGGGTATTGACCAGTTTAATTTAATGATCGAGGCTCATATTTCAAATACCGGAAATAATTATCACCGATCTATGGATGTTACAACGTATTACATGTTGATGTGTTAGGAATATTCTAGAAAGGAGCTGAGATGAACGATAATGGCGATAGAATAGGTAAGCGTGATCGAAAAGAATTGACAGATAAGGAAAGGAAATTCATAGAGTATTTTACATCTGGGATGGGAATTGTAGAGGCATCAAAGGCTGCGGGTTATGCTCATTATCAGAGTGCAATTGAGGCTGTAAAAAGGCCGATTGTGAGTGAAAAACTGCAAAAAGCCTTCAAGAAATTTAAAATTAACGATAAACAGGTAGCCCAAAAGTTATATGATGGGCTTGAAGCTACCAAATTCACTCAGGGCGGGGTTGAAGTACCCGATTATACTGTCAGAGCGAAATACCTTGAAATGCTGCTAAGAATATTAGGCTATTATGCACCTGAGAAATTTGATATCAAAGCAGAGCATGAAGTTAAGCCGGTGGTGTGGCACTACATTAAGTACACAGACGTTTTCATAAAGAAATGGTGGGAGTTTAAAGCGCAAGGCATACCCGATGAAGCCTTGGAGATCGTAAGCGGACCGGATAGCGAAGCGGAGAATAAATCCCTGACTAAATCTGAGATCCCCTCACCACTAAAACAGATCGGAATGCCAGCGAACCGGACCCGGGAGACACAGCCACAGATAGAGAACAAAACGCCAGCAAATAGCCCACTCAAGAGTTAGACAAGGCTGTTGACTTCTTTGGACAGGAGAGTAGAATACTATTGAATTTTGGCCTTCGATGAGCAAAAAGAGAGGAGAGGAAATGAAAAGGATTTTATCAGCCATCATTTTAGTCTTTTGTTTAAGTGGAGTAGCAAAGGCCGAGAGTTGGATACTATACCGGCATGTAACAGAAGGGAATACAAGTTCTTGGTTCATCGAAGAAGCTTTTCCTTCTTACAACTCTTGTAAAGAGGTTTTCGATAGAAAATTAGTATTCACAGAAATTCACGAAAAAGATTGGACGCTTACTCATTTTAATGATAATGGATTTATGGAAGTCAAAAAGGGAATGGTTACTTTAGTAGAATTTCTATGTCTCCCATCCACGATTGACCCAAGGAAATAAAGGGGGCAATAAGATGAAAAAGACTTTATTGTTTTTGCTGGCTATGGTGAGTCTCCTAATGGTAGTTGGGTGTATAAGTAATATTTCACAAGTGCAAAATAAATTTCAACATTACGGCATGAAGTCTTTGAGCGACGTAATTGAA
>DASPPQ010000014.1:0-21187 GCA_035625415.1 Thermodesulfobacteriota bacterium | reverse complement strand
CTTGGCCGACTAGACGATGGGGACCCTTTTCTAAAATTCCAATCACCAAATTCCAAATCCAAAATAATACCCAATGACCTAATATTCAAATTATCGAAATTAGAAAATTCAATTTTTGAGTTTTGACTTATCTGATTACTGCTGCTTGAAATTTGGTTATTCACTATGGTGGGCCGTGCGGGACTCGAACCCACGACTCTCTGCTTAAAAGGCAGATACTCTACCTCCTGAGTTAACGGCCCCACTCTCAATTCAAGGTAAGGAAAAACCTACCAGGTTGTCAAGCAAAATTTAAAGAGATTTCCGAAAAAACCAGAAATCCCTGATCACACCGATTACGTGAGACGATTACACCGATTAGGAAGGATACGAAAATCTGTTCTAATCCTTCTTGGAATCTGTGCAATCAGGAGAGCGAAAGCTTTTTCAGGAGCTCTCTTTAAAAGGGATTTCTAACCCTTACCGTTTCACTTCTCTCCGAGCCGACGGAAATCATCGTCATTCTTGTGCCGATCAATTTTTCAATTCTCTTGAGATAGCGCCTCGCGTCGGCGGGGAGGTCTTTAAAATCTCTCACCCCCTTGATTTCGGTCTTCCAGCCTTTCAGCTCCTCATAGACGGGCTCAGAGCGTTTCAGTACTTCGAGGTTGGCAGGAACATGGTGAAAAACTTTTCCGTCCGCACGATACCCCACGCAGATCTTGATCGTATCAAAATCATTCAAGACATCCAACTTGGTAATGACCATCTGCTGGATGCCGTTCAACCGGATAGAATGGTTGACCACTACGGCATCGAACCAACCGCATCTCCTCGGCCTCCCAGTGGTCGCCCCATATTCCCCACCCTTCTGGCGAATCTTCTCTCCCAACTCATCTTGAAGCTCTGTAGGGAACGGACCTTCACCGACGCGGGTGGTATAGGCTTTGGCCACCCCGATCACAGCGTTGATCATTGTGGGGCCAATTCCCGAACCTACGCAGGCGTTTCCTGCCAATGTATTCGAGGCGGTGACATACGGATAGGTACCATGATCCACGTCCAACAAGGCTCCCTGCGCTCCTTCGAAGAGGACATGCTTTCCTTTTTTAATTTCCCCGTCAAGGATGACCGAGGTATTCTTCACATATTTTTCAAGTCGGTTCTTGTACTGAAGGTATTCATTAAAAATATCCAAAAACTCGAAACCTTTCTCGTTCAATATTTGAGTCAAATAGGCATTTTTCTGGATCAGGTTTGATTCCAACTTTTTCCGAAATACCTTTTCATCCATGAGGTCAACCAATCGGATCCCGCATCGGGCCACCTTATCCTCGTACGCAGGACCGATTCCCCTCCCTGTGGTTCCAATCTTGAATGTTTTCTCCCTGGCAACATCGATCTTCCGATGATACGGAAGAATAAGATGCGTCTCCTCACTGATCATTAATTGAGAGTCATCTTTAAAATATCCTCTCCCTTTTATCTCATCGATCTCCTCAATCAACACGGCCGGGTCCAGCACGACCCCGCTGCCGATCATGCATTTTTTATTTCTATAAAGGATACCCGAAGGGATGAGATGGAACACAAATTTCTCCCCCTTCAAAACGATCGTATGCCCGGCATTGCTCCCTCCTTGGAATCTCACGACGAGATCCGCATACCGAGTTAACAAATCGACAATCTTCCCTTTTCCTTCATCTCCCCATTGCGCCCCGACAATAACGATGTTGGCCATAGCCACCCTCACCCCTGAACCGTTCAGAGTTGGATTTGACGAACTGAGATAATATTCGGCAACCTTAAAATCTCGCCCACCGTTCCCGGTGGCAAGGGGACATCGAGATGAAGCAATGAGATCGCATTGCCACCCCTTTGATCGCGCCCAAACTGCATTGTTGCAATATTGATATTTCGGCTTCCCAAGGCATTTCCGATATTTCCGATCACCCCCGGTTTGTCATAATTGTTCACCAACAGGATATGCCCCTCTGGAATGGCTTCGATGAAGAAATCGTTAAGTTTGACGATTCGCAATTCTTTCCTTCCGAAGAGGGTCCCCGCAATATAATTTTGCTCCATCTTCGATTGGGTCCTGAGGGCAATTAAACTTGCAAAATCTTCTGCCTCAGCCCTGGTGGATTCTGTTATTTTTATCCCCCTCTCTTTGGCCATAACCGGGGCATTGACAAAGTTCACTGTCTCACCCACAAAAGGTGTCAGGAGGCCTTTCAGGACCGAAATAGTGATCGGCTTTGTCCCATATTCCACAACCTCGCCGTGATATTCGATTAGAATCTCTTCGATGGCATAATTTGAAATTTGACCTAAGAAGCTTCCCAACTGCTCCCCCAAGCGAAGATAGGGCCTCAAGGAAGGAAGAATATCCGGACTGACGACCGGCATGTTCACTGCATTCCGGGCTTCTCCCAAGGTCAAGAAATCGACAATCTGTTGCGAGATAGCAATGGCTACATTCTCCTGAGCCTCCTCGGTGGCAGCTCCTAAGTGAGGGGTACTGATCACCGTCTCCAATTCCAGGAGAGGGTTTCCTACAGCAGGCTCTTTCTCAAAAACATCCAAGGCCGCTCCAGCCACCTTCCCTCCCTGAATGGCGTCATAAAGGTCCTTCTCATGAATGATCCCCCCTCTGGCACAATTGACCAAAATCACCCCTTCCTTCATCTTCGGGAAGGCATTTCTATCAATGAGATTCCTTGTCTCGTCCGTTAAGGGGGTGTGGATACTGATGAAATCAGAACGCCTCAGTAGTTCATCGAGCGATACCAGGTCGACCCCTTTCTTCTCCGCTATCTCTTTGGAAAGATAAGGATCGTAACCGATCACCTTCATCTTCAAGCCCCTTGCCCGGTCGGCGACAATCGTCCCGATGACCCCGATGCCGATCAGCCCAAGCGTTTTGTTATAAAGCTCCACTCCCATAAACTTTTTCTTTTCCCACTTGCCGGCTTTCATCGAAGCGGTCGCCTGGGGAATCTTCCTCGATACGGAAAGGATCATGGCAATCGTATGCTCCGCCGCGGCAATGGCATTTTCTTGGGGGGTGTTCATCACTACGATCCCCTTCTTGGTTGCCGCAGGGAGATCGACGTTGTCCAACCCAATCCCCGCCCTTCCGATCACTTTCAGACGCTTTCCTGCCTCGATCAAATCCTCCTTTAATTTCGTCTCACTTCGGACAATGATTCCATCATATTCCGGAATAATCTTTTTCAATTCTTCCGGCGATAAACCGGGTTTAAGATCGCATTTCAGGTTTTTCGCCCTTCCTAATATTTCCAATCCCCTGCTCGATAAAAGGTCACTAACTAAAACTCTCCTTATTTCCTCCATTTCACCTCACCTCAAACCGTCCGAGTCTCCATTCATTTCATCAAGATCTCTTCAACCGCCTTCACACCTGTTCCAAGCTCAAATTTGTGACCCATTTCTTTCAAAAGCATCTCCAGGGCTGAAATAACCATCACCATATCCAGCCGTTCGTAATACCCCAGATGGGCTATTCGAATAATCTTGCCCTTGGCTTGATCCTGACCCCCCGCCACGGTAATTCCGAACCTCTCGAAAAACAGATTCTTCAATTTTCCACCCTGTATGCCCTCGGGAACTTTGACGGCTGTCACAGCATTGCTCGGCGAATCGGGGGCGTAGAGCTCAAGACCCAGGGCCTTCGCCGCGGCACGGGTGGCGTCTGCCAATTTCTCGTGGCGCCGAAATACTGCCTCCAAACCTTCTTTTCGAATCAGACGAAGCGATTCCTTTAAGCCCACGATCAAAGAGATGGCCGGGGTAAAGGAATTCTGATTCTTCTGGGCAGACTTCAACTCCTTCTTAAAGTCGAAATAAAATTTGGGTAAGTTCGATCGCTCCACAAACTTCCATGCCTTATCGCTTAGGGCGGCGAATGCAAGGCCGGGGGGAAGCATCAAGGCTTTTTGAGAACCACTGATCAGCACATCGATCCCCCATGCCTCCATCGGGAGATTGAACACACCAATTCCAGTAATGGCATCAACGACCAGTACCGTCTCTTGATATCTCTTCACGATCCCCGCAATCTCAGGAATGGGATGTCTCACTCCCGTCGAGGTTTCGCTTGCCTGGGTGTAAACCGCTCGAATGGAGCGATTGGATTCCAATGCTTTTTGAATCTGCTCTGGATTCACCGCCTTTCCCCATTCCACATCAATGGGAATAAACTCAATTTCATAAGCCTTACATATCTCTCCCCATCTTTCACCAAACTTCCCTCCCCGCACCACCAGAGCCTTGTCCCCTTTGGAGAGGATGTTAGAGACCGCTCCTTCCATGGCACCCGTCCCGGATGAAGTAAAGATCAATACTTCATTTTTCGTCTGAAAAAGATACTTCAACCCTTCCCTGATCTCGGCAAAGATTTTCTCAAACTCTGGCTCCCGGTGGTGCATGATCGGCTCCGCCATCTTCAGAAGCACCTCCGGTGGAAGCATGGTCGGTCCGGGTGAGAATAAATATTTCTTTTCCATCTCAGACTCCTTTCAAATGAGAAAAACCAGATAATATTATTTTATATTCTCCCCTATGTCAATACGCCCTGCTTTTTGGGTGGACACGTTAAAATTCAGAAATGGACACCCTCTAATATCTTCTCCCCAAAGGGGATGAAATAAAGGTGAGGGGGGATCTATTGGTTTTGATCGCCTGGTTCTTATATCGGAGTTGATCGGCTGGTAAAGCATGTTACAGTGGGATTACATGCCCACTATTAATTCTTAAATGATATGAGAGGACGAGGGGGTTGACTTTTGTGAAATTATTTTCTAACGTTTATCGGGGTGACTGTAAGCGGGTATATTGAATGGACCGCATCGCTACAAAAACACTGGCTGAAATCTACCTTCAACAGGGTTATGTCGAGGAGGCCTATGAAATTTTCAAAGCCCTTGCTGAAAAGGACCCTCATAACGTAGAAATAAAGCATCGGCTGGAAGAACTGGTCGAAAAGCTAAGCCCTTCCCCTCCCCTAGCCCATCCCCCTCTACGCTCAAGAGAGGAAAAGATTCGTTTTCTGGAAAAATGGCTGACGAATATTCACAAACGGAGAAGAGGATAGTGGAAAATTCTTTTTATGAATCGCGTTTAAACGCTGTTCGAAAAATCTTGGACTCAAACCACTTGGATGGAATCCTTTTCAACAGTCTTGAAAATATTCGCTACCTCTCCGGTTTCACCGGCAGTGATGGGGCTCTCGTCATTACCCAGAAGGATTCTTTTTTTCTCACAGATTCCCGGTACTGGACCCAATCCGAAGAAGAAGTCAAGGGATCCAAGATCATCCATTATAGAAAGAAAATGGAGGGGGTTGTCTCTCTTCTATCAGACTTGAAATTGGGGGAGATAGGGTTTGAATCTGTTTTTCTGCCTTTCGCAGGCCATCAGTTCCTCTCAGAAAGACTGTCTTCCAAGGCAAAGCTTATCCCCTTAGAGGGCGAGATCAGAAATATAAGGGCCATCAAAGATAAACAAGAATTGGCCGTACTCCAAACCTCAATCGAGATCGCATCCGATGCCTTCCTGCATATCTTAGAACTTTTGAATGAAGGTGTGTCGGAAAGAGATGTCGCTCTTGAGATGGAGTCGTTCATGAAGCAGAAAGGGGCCGAGACTCTTGGTTTTGATATCATCATCGCCTCTGGAAAACGATCCGCCCTCCCTCATGGAAAGGCCAGCGATAAGCGGATCGAAAAGGGAGATTTTATCGTGATTGATTTTGGCTCAGGATTTCAAGGCTACCATTCCGATCAGACACGCACCGTGGTCTGCGGCAGCCCTTCCTCAGAACAGCAGAAGATTTATCGAACCGTCAAAGAGGCTCACGATAAGGCGGTCGAGAAGGTACGTCCCGGCACCTCGATTTGTGAGGTGGACGCCGCAGCAAGGGATCACATTCGAAATCAGGGATACGGCGAATATTTTGGCCACGGAACAGGTCATGGCATAGGCCTTGCCGTCCATGAGGACCCCGTGATCAATAGCGAAAACAAAGAACCCGTTCGAGAAGGAATGGTCTTTACGATAGAACCCGGTATCTACGTACCGGACTGGGGAGGGGTTCGCATCGAAGATATGGTTCTCGTGACCCCTCAGGGGGCAGAAGTGTTAACCTATCTTCCTGCTGAGGTAAAGGTGATTTAAAAATCGCTTGACAAGGCTCGCCGTTTTCTTTTATTTTGAACGAGGAAGATAGTCGGTTGACGCATCACAGGGCGGGCATAGCTCAGCTGGTAGAGCATCGGCTTCCCAAGCCGAGGGTCGCGGGTTCGATCCCCGTTGCCCGCTCCAATTTTTTCGCCGATCAATTTTCTGCTTGCTTTTTAGAAATTTTTTTGTATACTTAAGATTTATATCATTCCACTAAGGAGGAGGAAAGAGTATGGCAGGAAAGAAACCCCTGACTAAGGCCCAAATCGTTTCCTATTTTGCGAAGAAGTTCGACCTTTCCAAGAAGGTGGGTTCCTCGATCATCGAGGAGATGGCAGCCCTTGCCGTCGCCGAGACCAAGAAGGCCGGAGCCTTCACCTTCCCCGGCGTTGGCAAGCTCGTCCTGGTTAGGCGTAAGGCACGAGTAGGAAGAAATCCGGCTACGGGTGAGCCGATCAATATCCCAGCCAAGACCGTGGTCAAGATGCGCATTGCGAAGGCTTGCAAGGACGCGATCGTTCCACCAAAGAAATAAATATTTTAACTTGGCACACATGAGCTTCATTGAGGGGCCCTTTTGCCCGGAGGGAGGTGAATTGGAGTACCCTTCGGGCACTCAAACCCCTTCGGTCAATGTTTACAGCATGGAAGGGTCTATTTCCATGCTGTAAAAAGCTCTAAGGGTAAAATCCACCCGGGTCGCACCCATCTATTACTCGAAGCACATTATTATTTAGACTGTAACGAACCCGCCATTGCGAGCGAGGGCCCGCACGTCCTTGAACCAGCCCGGTCCGGGACCCCGCATGGTGTTCAGGGCCGAGGCATGGCAGTCTCCGGGGATCGCCGTGCCTACTTGCCCTCACTAGGCTCCGACGGGATTCTTTCAAACCTGTCAAGGTGGGAATGAACTTTATGGTTATCGAGATCCTCATTCGTAAATTAGATTAAAAAGCTTGTTAGCCATTTCTGGGTTCATTCCTCTAAGAATTTTATATTCCTCGACGGCGGACCCTCTATCACCCGACTTTAAATAGGCCATGCCCAAGTTGAGATGGCCCTCAGCCAAAGAAGGCTTCAGCCGGATGGCTCGCTTGTAGGAATCGATCGCCTCTTCGTATCCTCCCATATAAAAATAAGCCGCCCCTAAATCTAAATGTCCTTCCGCGTAATCAAATTTGATGCGGACGGCCTCCTTGTAAGCATCGATAGCTTCTTTGTATCTCCTTAGGGCGGAGTAAGCGTTGCCGAGATTATAATGGGCCGGGGCCAAATCAGGCTTGAGGCGGATGGCTTCCTTACAGGATTGGATAGCCTCCTGATACCGCCCGATCCGTTGGTAGGCCCATCCCAGATTATTGTGAGTTTCGGCGAGATCGGATTTGAGCTGGATGGATTGTCCGCACGACTCAATCGCTTCTTGGTAGCGGCCAGCCATTCCATAAGCGACACAGAGATTGTTCAAGATGTCGGCATCCTTGGGGTTAATGCGAACGGCTTGTTCGTACGGCACGATGGCTTCTTTATACTGCCCGAGTCTAGCCAAACAATATCCCATCTGGAAGTAAGCCTGGCTATACCCCGGGTTTCTCTTGACCGTCTCCACAAAATAGGGAAGCGCCTTCCCGTAATCTTCTGCCCAGACGTAGTGGATCCCTATGGTGTAAAGTCCTTCTGCCGAAGCAAGCAAATCTTTTGTTCTCGCCTCTTCCCGCTCCGGAAGGGTTTCCGCCTGTCCCAAGGTCAACCCTGCAATTCTCTCTCCGGGAATGGCGAAGTTGAGGTTTTGACCCGCTACCACAAAGAACGCGGCAATTCCGATCACCTCTCCTTTCATGTTGATCACTGGGCTGCCACTCGACCCGGGAGAGATGGGAGCAGTCACCTGAACGATTTTCCCAAATCCGGGGATTTCTCTCACGGCAGAGACGATTCCATCCGAGACCGTTTTATCAAGGCCCAGTGGGGTTCCGATAACGATTACTCTTTCTCCCACCTCAGGGAGTTTGGTGGCCACGGGAAGGGGCCTGACCGCTTCTCTCGAAATGTCTACCGAAACCTGCACGATATCGCCTTCCTTGTCTTCGGCAAGAACCCGCTTAATCGGATATTCCTCCCCGTCTGTTGTTTTGACGGTTGCGCGGCTTGCATCCTGAAGGACGTGAGAATTCGTGATCACATCCCCTTTCTCATCGATAAAGAAACCGCTTCCTTGACCGAGCATGTTCCCGTCCTTGCCGTAAGTCACAATCATCACGATCGACGACTCGACTTTCTTAATCAGACCGGGCAGGTTTTCCTGGCCCGCGACCGGAGAAACGGCGAGAATAAGAAAAAGAAACGTTGCCATAAGCGCATGAGACTTTGACATATCTCCCCTCAATTATAACGTGTCAAAAACATTTGGGCGTATCCAGAACCCGAAATAGGAGAGGAATCAGAGGTTCCTTCACACATGAGAGAAACCGGCCAGCTTCGTGAGAATCATTTTCATGAGGTGATTTCTCTTTCTCGCCCAGTTTCTCATCAAAACATTCATTTTTTTTGAAAAGGTTTTGTCAGTCACAGCCAGTAAGTTAATGTTCACGTTGAGTAGCCCCCCTGCCAAGGCAGAATGAGCAAGAAAGGCAGCTACCCCTGCATCACTGATGGCATTCGGATTCCCCTTTAAAATAAGCGTCTTCGAATATTCCAAGAGTTGAAGGGACTGTTGACACACCAGTCGGGGGGTGAGGGTCGCCTTTCGGTAGGCCTCTTGAATCTCCCTGGCCCGACGGAGACGCTCTTTTTCCGAGTTTCTGGGAAGGCGAAAGGCTTCGATGACAGCGTCAAAAGATCTCGAATCCTCATCCATCGCCCGAAAGAGCCTTCTTTGAATGGACAACCCTTTCTTTCTTATCCTCGCCATCTCCTTTTTTGTGGTCTTCCCCTTCTTGGGAGGAAGCCCCGCCACCATCGCCACGAGAGAAGCAGACAATGCCCCGGCCAAGGCGGAAGCACTTCCTCCCCCGGGAGTTGGAGTATGTGAAGACAGCTTTTCCAAGAACCGTTTGAGTTCCATCCCCCCTACCTCTTATTCAATTTCTAGAATTCGCTGCTCAATGACCTGACGAACCGAAAACGGCTGGCATCCCAAATAGTACCGGGCGACGCCTTCCAAGACGCCTAAAGAAATCAATCCTACAATCTCCGAGCCTTCAATTTCTATCCCTTTTCCCATAGCTTCTTTCTTGATGAATTCATAAACCTCTGGAATATTGGTCACTCGATAGTGAGTCAGGTTCATCGAAACCTGGACCATTCCTTTTTCCTTCAGATCAACTCCTATTGCCCGGACATGAGGGAATCCTCCATCCCTGAACCGGACTTTTCGGGCAATCTCTTTGGCTAAAGAGATGTCTTTTGTTTTGAGATTTACATTAAAGGCGACCAAAGGGAACCGAGCTCCTACTACCGTCGCTCCTGATTTCGGATTGAACTGATCAGGCCCTTCATCGGGCTTCCATTCGGGGTCCTTCAGTTTCTCCGCTAAACCTTCATATTCTCCTTTTCGAATGGAAGGCAAGTCTTTTCTTTCCGGCCGGGTCGCGGCCTCTTCATAAAAAAAGACGGGGATTCCTCTCTTTCCCAGTCCCCTTCCAAATTCGCGAGCGATTTGAACAGCCTCCTCCATTTCTACCCCCTGAATGGGAATAAAGGGGACGACGTCCACGGCACCCAGACGGGGATGATCTCCTCTGTGTTTCCTCATATCAATAAGGTCAAGGGCTTTCATAGCCAGAGAGAAGGCGGCATCCTTTACCGCCTCGGGTTCACCAACAAAAGTGAACACACTCCTGTGATGGTCCCTGTCTGAAGAATAGTCAAGAAGTTTGACCTTATTCTGTTTTTTTACTTCCTCTGCAAGGAAGGCAATCTTCTCTTGATCCCTACCCTCACTGATATTAGGAACGCATTCAAGAAGTCGCATGCCCAGTCAACCTCGTCAGGGATAGGTTATTAATCAGTCCATAATAGTATGGACGTCGAAGACCAAATCCCTCCCTTTACAAAAGGGAGGGATTTCCTCTCTTTGGCAAAGAGGGGCTGGGGGAGATTTTTGTAACTATATGTCTTTTCAATTATGGACTCCTTAGTAACTTAACCCCTCCCTTCCTCCCCTTAGCTAAGCGGAGGTTACGTGGGGTTACTATTGACGTTGATAAACAATCGTACCCTTCTTAACGACCAATTCGCTGTGGTCTACGCCAAAATGATATGGAAGATACCGATAGTTCGGGATATCGAGTAATAAGATATCGGCTTCCTTTCCGACTTCCAAACTCCCAATCTCTTTCTCTCGTCCGATGGCTCTTGCCGCATGGATTGTCGCGGCTTGGATCACCTCTTTAGGAAGCATCTTGTACATCGTGCACCCCATGGTCATCATCAGTGGAAGGGACCCGGTCATCGAAGAGCCTGGGTTTAAATCCGTAGCGAGGGAAACCGACACTCCCTGTTCGATCATGTCTTTTGCAGGAGGGTATTTTTTCATTGAGAGAAAAAAACTTGCCCCTGGCAATAAAACTGCAGTCACCCCTTTCTCCGCCATCTTCTTGATACCCTCTTGGCTCACGTATTCCAGATGATCGGCAGAATAAGCGTTCACCTCCGCAGCCAGTTCTGCCCCGCCCCCTGGACTTAATTGATCGGCATGGATCTTTGGTTTAAGGCCATATCGCTTCCCAGTCTCAAGAATTCTTTTCGACTCTTCAACGGTAAACGCCTTTGATTCGCAGAAGACATCGCAAAATTCTGCGAGCCTTTCCTGCGCCACTTTAGGAATCATCTCCTCGGTAAGAAGATTTATATAGCCCGCCCGATCCTCTCTGAATTCCCTTGGAAAGGTATGGGCTCCTAAAAAAGTGGGGACGATATCCATGGGGTGGCTTTCCTGCAAGGCTTTCAGCACTTTTAGAATCTTCAGCTCGCTCTGCAGAGAAAGGCCGTACCCGCTTTTGGCTTCCAGGGTGGTCACCCCCTTGCAAAGCATCCGGTCCAATCTCTTCTTTCCAAGGGCAAATAATTCATCGAAGGAAGCCTTTCTGGTGGCCTCCACTGTTGAAAGGATTCCCCCTCCTCTCTCCGCAATCTCCTGATAAGAGAGCCCCTGAATTCTCAGTTCGAATTCGTCCTCTCTTGACCCGGCAAAAATAAGATGCGTATGGGCATCGATGAGACCGGGCATGACCATTTTCCCTGTGGCATCTATTTCCAGGCCATCTCGATCCAAAAGGAACTTCTTAGGAAGTTCTTGCGTTTTTCCAACCCAGAAGATCCTTTCCCTTTTTATCGCCAGGGCTCCGTGTTGAATAATCCCCAATCCTGACTCATCCTTAAAGGAAGAAGAAAGGGTGAGGAGTTCTTGCGCGTTCTTAATAACGAGATCAACTTCAACCATGATTCAATCGTCAATAACTTAATATAGACGCGGTAATGCTTTTTCCATACCCTTGATTGCCCCCTCACCGCGCCGTTCGCCAAAGCGCTATGGCGGCGTCGGCGACCCGCTCTCTCCCCATCGGGGGAGAGGGGAAGGGTGAGGGGCGGATGTCAATTTATAAAATGCGTTTGTATTAGTAACTGAACAACCTAATCCTAAACGGCCTCTCTAAAGGATTCTTTTAAGAGCTTTGATGAATCGGCGATTGTCCTCCATCCTTCCAACGGTCACCCTGGCAAAAGTGGGATAACCCCAGATCTTTCCCGGTCGGATGATGATCCCTTTCCTCAGAAAAGCCTCAAAGACCCTTTCCGAATCTTTCTCAAAATCGATGAAGATGAAATTGGCTTGGCTGGGAACATACGAGAGTCCCATCTTATCCAGCTCCTTGTAAAGATACCTCTTCCCCTCGTAGACCAATTGAATCGACCTGATGGCATGGTCCTCATCGTTCAAGGCAGCCAATGCAGCTACCTGTGCCAGTCGGTGGACAGGGAATGGATCCCTCACCTGATAAAGGCAATCCACCAAGTCTTCCCTCCCTAAGGCGTAACCGATCCTCAGCCCCGCCAGCCCATAAACTTTTGAAAAGGTCCGAAGCACGATGATCTGTTTTCTTTCCCTGATATAATCCAGGCCATTCGGGTAGAACGCATCCTCTGCAAAATCTCCGTACGCTTCATCCAACACGACGACCACACGTCTTAGAAGTCGGGACAGAAAAGCGTTCAGCGCCTCGACAGAGACAGCTGTCCCCGTTGGATTATTCGGGTTGCAGATAAAGAGCAATTTGGTCTTTCGGCTGACCTTCTTTAACATGGCATCTAGATCATGGGTAAAATCTTTCAACTTCACCCTGATCGGTTTTCCACCCATGATCTGAGTCGCATTCGTGTAGACTGGAAAAGTGGGATCTGCCATTATCACTTCATCCCCTTCGTTCACAAAGGCATTCGCGATCATGAGAATTAAGTTATCCGCGCCATTGGAGATGATAACCATTCCTTCTGGAATGGCAAATCTTTCCGCGAGGGCCTTTCTTAAAACGCTGCAAGGGCCCTCCGGGTAAAGATAGATCTTAGAAAGCTCTTTCCGGATCGCTGTTAGTGCCTTCGGAGAAGGGCCGAGTAGATTCTCATTCGAGGCAAGCTTGGTCCATCTTTTCGCTCCGAATTGCCTTTGAACCTCCTCAATCGACTTCCCAGGCACATAAGAGGCTATTTTCAAAATTCCTTTCCGTGCAAGATTCTCCGCTTTCAATTCTTCTTCTCCTCTTTCTTCTTCTTAGCCCAAGTCCTGCGAGTCAGCCGTCCGACCTCCCCGACTTAGGTTTATTCGTTGGCTCATTCCTTGCCCAGTGTGGCCTTGATCGCTTCTTCCCGGATGAGGGTGAGAGCCTGTTTCTTCAAGTTGAGGAAGGCCTCCGTGGACTTGAGTTCATAGTTTCTCGGTCGCTCCAAGGGAATATCGATCTCGGCCTTGATCCTCCCCGGTCTGGCAGTCATGACGAAGACTCGATCCGAAAGGAAGATGGCTTCCTCCACATCGTGGGTAACAAAAAGGATCGTCTTATGAAGGTCTTCCCAGACTTGTGTGAGGAGCTCCTGCATCAACGCCCGCGTCTGGGCGTCGAGGGCTCCGAAGGGTTCGTCCAGAAGCAGAATCGCAGGGTTGTTAGCCAAGGCTCTTGCAATGGCAACCCTCTGCTTCATCCCTCCGGAAAGTCCTTTCGGGTAAGTTTGTTCAAACCCTTTCAGGCCAACCTTCTCGACGAATTCCCGACCGATCTCCTCTCGTTTCATTTTTGGCATGCCCGATATTTCGAGTCCGAACTGAATATTCTCTCTCACGGTGAGCCAGGGAAAGAGCGTATAGCTCTGAAAGACCATCCCCCGATCCTGGCCTGGCGCACGGATCACATTCCCATCCAGCCTCACCACCCCCCGTGTTGGCTTGGTCAGCCCTGCGACAATGCGAAGCAGGGTGGACTTCCCACAACCTGAGGGTCCCAGCATCGTCGCAAACTCTTTGTCCCTTATCCTGAGATCGATCTCATCGACGGCCACCACTTTGTTGCCATTCGTGCGATAGATTTTTGACACATTATGGATATGGAGCTTGATCCCCTCTTCCACTTTTTACTCCATCCATGGAAATAATTTATTATAAAGCCATTTGAAGAAAAAGTCTGTAATCAGGCCCAGCATGCCGATCGTCAGAATCCCGAAGATGATATTCCCGGTCCGGAGCATTCTCTGGGAACTGATGATCATATAGCCGATGCCTGAAGCAGAGGCGACAAGTTCAGCGACAATAATATAAGTCCACGCCCATCCCACAATGATTCTCAATGTGTCGACAATTCCCGGAAGGCTCGCTGGAAGTAGAACTTTCCGGATTACCTGAAATCGTTTTGCTCCCAACGTATAGGCCGTCTCCAGCATATCTTTATGCACATTCTTGGCGACGACAGCCACCATCAGGACGAGTTGGAAGAAACTTCCCACAAAGATAATAGCAATCTTTTCGACATCACCGATCCCCAGCCAGAGGATGAACAAAGGGATAAAGGCAGAAGCAGGCATATAGCGAATAAAGCCCACCACAGGCTCTGTGAAGGCCTCTGCGACCTTGAAGGTTCCCATGAGCAAACCAATGGGGACTCCGATAACGGCCGCGATGATAAATCCCATCATCACCCGGTACACACTGTTGAGGATGTCGGCGGTGAAGCCTAATTCGGAGAAGAGATCAACACCCGCTTGGAAAACTCTCCCTGGGGATGGAAGAAAAAGAGGGTCAACAAATCCCCCGTAGGTAAGAATGGACCAGATGACCAGGAAAAAGGCAAAACTGCAAAGGGCAAGGATGAAATAGAGGCCTTTAGGAATAGGCTCCCTCGGACCAAAGAGATTCTCAAGTTTCCGGGGAGCCGCCTCCAGTTCCTTTTCTTTTTTCCCATCCATTGGTTAAAGGAATGAACCATCAATCAGACCGGCCGCCTGGGGTTTGGTCTTGATCAACTTCAATTCAAACCAGAGGTCCGAAGCTCGTTGTGTCACAGTATAAAGAAGACCCGGCTTTTGCGGTGTCCCAAAGTAATCTTTATTTTCCTTGACGCCGTAGAACCGAACACCTGTCTTCTCTTTGGTGAATTCCTCCGGCTTCTGGCCCGTGAACTTCGCCATGATGGCATCGGCCTCTTTTGGATAACCGTTAGCAAAGTTGACTGCCTCATACCACGCCGCCACAATCTTTTTCACATCCGGCCCGCGTTTTTTCAAAAAGTCGGGTTTGAAGGCCAAGGAGTCCACAATAATCCCCGGGGTCTTATCGCTTGAAAGCAGAATATGTCCGAAGGCAGTCTCCCTTGCGCTGGAGAGCCATGGTTCCCAGGTCACAGCGGCATCAACCTTGCCAGCCACAAAAGCGGAGCCTGCATCGCCTGCCTTCATATCAATCGTCTTGAGATCAGCGAGCTTCATCCCGTTCTGGGCCAGTACGTAGTTGAGCCAGAAATAGCTCGCTCCTGCACCCAGTTGAGCTGCAACCGTCTTCCCTTTGAGGTCTTTAATTGTCTTAATCTCCTTCTTCGCCACCATGCCGTCACCGCCGTGGGAATCATCAAGAGCTAACACCTGTTTTACCGGGATCGGGTTCTCGGCGGCCGCCGTCATCACATGGGTATCCACGGTTGTCGCCATTCCCTGAATTTTGTCGGCAGCGAAAGCAGCCCGTCTGTCCGCAGGGCTTTCGATCACAACGATCTCCACGTCAATCCCTCGCTCCTTAAAAAATCCCTTTTCTTTAGCCAGGTACAGGGGAGCATATCCGAGCCAGGTGGACATACCCAGTTTGACCGGTTCTGCACCGGATGCAGAACCCGCAATCAAAAACATCAGAACCATCATCCCTACGATCCAACTCTTTTTCATGCCTAATCCCCTCCTCCTTTAGATTTTCTCACCCATGGATCCCCTCAACTCCCCAAAGTATCCGAAACTATTATCACAAACCTTAAAGAAAAGCAAATCGTTTACTTTTATGTCGCAGGCCCACTGCCTATGTGAGCATCATTTGTTCCGTTGACTGAATTAAGCTCCGCGAAGCGGAGAGGCCGGCTTAATAAGTTTTAGAACGGCACCTTTTATCAATTAAGCTCAAGCGTCGAAGACCCTTGAAAAATCTTCATTTAAATTAATAGCAAGGCTTACCCTCGTGCTCCAAAGAACCGCAATTCTAAAACTTTCGAAGTCCGGTCTGTCTGCTTCTCTAAGATTTATTCCGCCATCACGGAATTGGAGACGCTTCTGCCGCCTTTCGCATTTTCGCCTATTGGACTGGGAATATGAATTACCTCTGGTAAATCGTTACCCCAGGGATTTTAATTCCCTCCTGTTTGGCCGTTCGGATCGCTTCTTCGTATCCTGCGTCCGTGTGGCGCATCACACCGGTTCCCGGATCTGTCGTCAATACCCTCAGCAGCCTTCTTTCCGCATCCTTGGTTCCGTCGGCCACGACCACCATCCCGGCATGAATAGAATAACCAATCCCCACTCCGCCTCCATGATGGACCGAAACCCAGGTCGCTCCCGAAGCGACATTGAGAAGGGCGTTCAAGATAGGCCAGTCGGCGATGGCATCGCTTCCATCTTTCATCCCCTCGGTCTCACGATAGGGGGACGCGACTGAGCCGCTGTCGAGATGGTCCCTTCCAATCACAATCGGTGCCTTGAGTTTCCCCTTGGCGACCATATCGTTAAATACCTTTCCGATCCTCGCTCTCTGACCGTAGCCTAGCCAGCAGATCCTCGCCGGGAGTCCTTGGAATTTCACCTTCTCCTTTGCCAATCGGATCCACCTCGCCAGAGAAACATCATCGGGGAATTCCTTTAGAATCACTTCATCCGTTCTATAGATATCCTCAGGATCTCCTGACAGAGCAGCCCAGCGGAAGGGCCCCTTGCCCTCGCAAAAGAGAGGCCGGATAAAAGCAGGGACGAATCCAGGATAATTGAATGCCTCTTTTACCCCTGCCTGAAAAGCCTGGGCCCGAATATTATTACCATAGTCGAAGACGATCGATCCCTTCTTTTGCCATTCCAGCATCGCCCGAACATGAACAGCCATAGATTCCATGGCCCGACGAATATAGGTTTGCGGTTCTTTTCTGCGAAGTTCAAGGGCCTCATGCAGAGTCAACGCCGTAGGGACATACCCATTTAATGCATCATGGGCCGAGGTCTGGTCTGTCACAAGATCCGGAATGATCCCTCTTCTCACCATCTCCGGATGAATCTCTGCCGCATTTCCTACAAGGCCGATGGATTTAGGAATCCCCTTTTCTTTCGCCCCCAAAGCCAGAATGAGCGCATCCTCCAAACGGTCGACCATCACATCTAAATACCCTGTTTCGAGTCGCCGTTTTATCCTTGCCGGATCAACCTCCACACCTAAAAATACCCCTTCGTTCAGTGTGGCGGCTAAAGGTTGGGCTCCTCCCATTCCTCCAAGACCAGCTGAAAGGATGAGCCTGCCTTTCAACGTTCCCCCAAAATGTTTCTTTGCCGCCGAAGCAAAGGTTTCATATGTCCCTTGAAGGATCCCCTGGGTTCCGATATAGATCCAGCTTCCCGCTGTCATCTGGCCGTACATAGTGAGTCCCAACTCCTCCAGCTCCCTGAACTTCTCCCAGTTGGCCCAATGGGGAACCAACATCGAATTTGAGATCAAGACCCGGGGAGCATCTTCGTGAGTCTTAAAGATCCCAACAGGTTTGCCCGATTGGACAAGCAATGTCTCATCGTTCTCTAAATTTCTCAAACACTCAACGAGTGAATGATAGGCTTCCCAGTTTCTGGCCGCTTTTCCAGAACCTCCGTAGACGATCAGCTCTGCCGGCTTCTCAGCCACCTCCGGATCGAGGTTATTCATCAACATTCTTAAAGCAGCCTCCGTCTGCCAGCTCTTACAAGTTATTTTCAACCCCCGAGGCGCCTTGATCCCGACTTGAACACCCGTCAGCGCCCCCGCCTTCTCCCTAACCTTCACTTTCTTCTTTTCCATATTCTCACCTCATCCTTTACCCCGTTAGAAATGATGCCCCGCTGCACTGCGGCGAGGTTAGGTCCCAGAATAATTCCGGCGGGATTTGATGCCCCGCTCGGTTTCGAGTCGCAACGACTGGGATTTCTAACGGGATTCACACTCATTATATACCCTCAGCCCAAATTCGCAATAACCTAATGAGGCATCAGGCGGGCTCCAAACTCCTGATAGTTGACTTTAGCCATCTCTTCCCAATTGACACCGCGGCCTCATCCATTATAATTAACTGTCCCGGTTTAACGAAAAAGATTTAGAGCTTGCCCAACGATGGAAGTGCGGAAGATGAGAAACCTTGGAAAATGGAGCATCCTTCTGGCCCTTGTGCTGGGGATCTTCGGCTGCTCACAGAAATCAACATCGAGTTTCAAACCCAATTCAGAACCGGAGGGCTTTGCCGGCATCAAGTGGGGCACTCCTTTCTTTGAAGTCAAATCGGACATGGTGGAATCGAACAGCATCAGCGATCCCTCTGAACCGGATGTGAAAATAAAGATTTCTTATACCCGGCAACGAGACGTGTTGAAGTTGGGAGAGGCCGAGTTTGACAAGACGGAGTATGTATTTTGGAGAGGGAAGTTTGCTGAAGCCCGGATAATCGCCAATGGGCCTGAAAATTTTGACGCCTTAAGGAAATTCCTGTTCGAAAAATATGGGACTGTGAGTAAATTCCAAGGGGCCTACTCTTGGGACGGAACGGTCACACAAATTGCTTTAAGATATAACGAGCCCACTAAAACTTCTCTTCTACTCATCGCCTCGACAAACATAGCCTCGCAGGAAGTCAAAGAGATATTCGATAAGGACAAGGACTAAGAACAGGCGGAGACAGTTCTCTTCTTCAGGGGCATCACCTCGGTGTTCCCTTTGGAAAGAGTCTAAGTCTCTTCATTATGCCCCTCCGAGATAGGCTTTTTTGACCTGAGGGTTCAGCGCCAATTTTTCAGCTCGATCGCTCAGGACAATCTCGCCGGTCTCAAGCACATACCCCCTATCTGCTGCAGCCATGGCTTTCCGGGCGTTTTGCTCCACGAGCAGGATGGTCACTCCTTGCCGGTGGAGATTTTGAATGACTCTAAATGTCTCCTCCACATAGATGGGCATCAACCCTAAGGATACCTCATCCATCAAAATCATCCGGGGTCCGGACATCAAAGCACGACCGATCGCCACCATCTGCTGTTCTCCGCCGCTTAAGGTTTTTCCCACTTGATTCTGCCTTTCCTTCAACACGGGAAAAAGCCCAAAGGCTTCTTCCATCCGAGACTGAATCGCCTTCCTGTCCTCCTGAATGTAGGCTCCCATGATTAGGTTTTCAGCCACGGTGAGGTCAGGAAAAATCTTTCTTCCTTCAGGAACAAGGCTGATGCCCAGCCGGGCCCGGTGATGAGGTGGGCTCACGGTAATCGCCTCACCTTTGAACAAGATTTCTCCCTTTCGGCATTTTACCAAACCCATCAAAGCCCGAAGAATCGTACTTTTGCCCGCTCCATTGGCTCCGATGATTGTGACAAGTTCCCCCTCCTTAACCATGAAGCTTATCCCCCTAAGGGCTAAGAACTCGCCGTAAGAAACTTCCATTCCCTGGACTTCCAGCATTCTATGTCTCCTTCCCCAGGTAGGCCTGGATGACCAGAGGGTTTGAACGAATCTCCTTAGGAGAACCTTCCGCAATCTTCGCGCCGTGGTCGAGAACCACGATCCGCTTGCAGAGATCCATGACGACCTGCATGTTGTGCTCGATCAGAAGAACGCCAATGCCTTGATCGCGCACCTGGCGAATGAGTTCCATGAGTTGGGCTGATTCTTCAAAACGCAAACCGGCAGAAGGTTCGTCAAGAAGGAGGAGACGAGGTTCAAGTGCCAAGGCACGGGCGATTTCGAGACGTTTCTTGAAGCCGAGAGGAAGATTTTTCGCGGTATGTTTAGTATAGGACTGAAGCCCGGCTCGCTGGATGAGCGTTTGAACCTCTTTGAGGAATTCAGGCTGCCTGAATGGCCCGGCCGATTTCCATAAAGAGGGATAGAAACGATGCCCATAGGCTACCAAGACATTGGTCTCTACATCCAGATTTTGAAAGGGACGGACAATTTGAAAAGTCCTGCCAATACCCAAACGGCTGATCTGGTGGGGCTTCAGGCGACGAATCGATTTCCCCTGAAAACTCATTTCTCCAGCCGAGGGGAGGTAAATGCCTGAGATAAGGTTGAAGAGCGTCGTCTTACCCGCCCCATTGGGGCCGATGATCCCCAGGATCTCCCCTTCTCCGGATGTAAAACTCACCCTATCCAGCGCGCGCAGGCCGTCGAATTCCTTGCTCAGAGCCCTCACATCCAAAAGGGTCATTGACTCCCACCTCTCGCCCCCGGGCGATAAACAGATCGACGGAAAAGTTTTGAAAGGACCGATTCAGAGCCCAAGAGGCCACCCGGTTGGAAGCGCATCATGCCAAGGAGAAGGATCCCATAGATCAAGATGCGGTACTCCATGATGGGTCTGGAGACCTCTGGCAGAATTCCCAGGATGATGGCCCCGACGATCGGACCCCAGCGGCTCCCGATCCCGCCAAAGACCACCATGGATAGAATGACGACGGATTGGCCGAAGCCGAAATTCTGGGGCATGATGAATGTTAAAAAGTGGGCATAAAATCCTCCGGCAAGCCCAGCAATGGCGCTGCCCAGAATAAAAGCCAAAACTTTAAAACGTACAACATCCACGCCCATTGACCCTGCAGCCTCCTCGTCTTCACGGATCGAAGCCCAAGCTAATCCAATCCATGAACGTCCCACCCGACGATCCAGTAAGAGCAGAAGGACGAAAACAACCAGAATGAGAACGAAATACTCGGGCTTAGTCATTTCGCGTCCAAACCATTTTGGAAGGTTGATTCCTCCAATGCCCATCGCGCCACCGAAGAAGGGAATGTAGAGAAAAATGGCTTCTACAACAAAATTAATGCCCATCGTCGTGATGGCTAAAAAGTCATCACGGACTCGTAAACAGGGGATCCCGAGCAGGGCCCCAACGATCCCTGCCACGACGGCAGCCATGGGGACTGAGATCCAAAATGGGAACCCGGCCTCGGTATAAAGCATGGCCGAGGTATAGGCGCCGATGCCGAAGAAGGCGGCGTGGCCGAGGGAAATCTGCCCTGCATGGCCGGTGATAATGTTGAGGCTGTGCGCCAGCATAGCATAAATGACGATGGTGATGAAAATGGTGATGAAATATCCGCTGATCATATTAAAAACCGTAAGGTGTGAGGCGAAAAGTGAAAGGGGTTGCTATCACCTTACGACTCACGTCTTACGCCTAACGTTGTCAGCCCTTCCCCAACAGTCCGTAGGGCCTAAACATTAAGACGATAATCATGGCCACGAAGGCCACGGCATCTCTCGGGAAGGGAATGGCGA
>DASPPQ010000013.1:0-21662 GCA_035625415.1 Thermodesulfobacteriota bacterium | reverse complement strand
CGCCTTCAACGAGAGGGAGGTTGGCTTTGACCTGAATGCCTTCGGGGTTCTTTGTCCCCTCGTAGAGGACCGTGCCCTGATGGCAGCGACCTATTCTTCCACGAAGTGGCCCGGCCGCGCACCCAAGGGAAAGATATTGTTGCGCGGGTTTGTCGGGGGCCCGCATAACCAGGAGATTTTGAAGCGTTCGGATGAGGAGCTCGTGCGGACGGTGCTCGCCGAATTTCATGAGATCTTAGGTCTCAACCCTTTTGCGAAGCCGCTCTTCCATCGAGTGTTCCGATGGCACCTCGGCATGCCGCAGTACACACTCGGACACCTGGACCGAATTGCACTCATCGAGGATCGTAGTGGCGAGATCACCGGCCTCGCCCTTGCGGGGGGCAGCTACAGGGGAGTAGGTGTTCCAAACTGCATCGAAAGTGGCGAGCGGGCTGTCTCGAAGATACTTGGCGAGTGGGGCATTGACCTCGCAGAGGATCACGCCGAGGAAAAACGGTATTACTAGGGAGATAAAGCTCAAAGTTGAAAGCTCAAAGCGGAAATCGAATGGAGGAATAAAAGATGTTAAAAAAGTCGCCCTGGTTATTCGGCTTCGCCGTTTTGATATATGGGATCCTTTTTATTCTTACACAAGGTTTCTCTGCTGATAAGATTCTAACAAAAGTGATCGTTCGAGTGGTGGCGAGGGATGCCCAGGTGATCGGGTCAGGGGTGGGAGGTGCACTTGCCCGGATTAAGAATCTGGAGACAGGAGAAGTCCTCGCAGAGGGGAAACAGGAAGGAGGGGCTGGCAGCACAGAGCGGATTATGGCCCAACCACGTCGGCGTGGAGAGACGGTCTATGGAACCCCAGGTTCAGCCTTTTTCGAGGCCAGGATTCCACTGGATAAACCTACACAAGTTGAGATTTATACTGAAGCCCCTCTTGCCTACCCTCAAGCCGTACAGAAAGGCTCAAAGACACTCACCCTTATTCCTGGTAAGCACATCCTGGGTGAAGGGGTGATCATTGAATTAACCGGATTGATTGTCAATATCCTGAGCCCTTCTCCTAAAGAAAGCTTAAAAAAAGGGGAAGAAGTTTTGGTGAAGGCTGAAGTTCGGATGCTTTGAGGGTGCCCCGTCACTCCCGGAGGTCTCTGGGATTCGAATAAATTCGAAATATGGGGACAGTGGATTTATGGAAATCAGATTTTAAATAAATTCAATTTGAATTATGCTGGCAAACCAAGTCTCTTTGAGACCAGGATCACTCTTCCGTCAGGACCAGGCGAACTCAAGCTTCAGCTCCTCGCCGCCGATCAGGCGGGTAATTTCGGTGAACACATCCTTTCATTCAAAAAATAGGAACAACACATCCTTCCTCATCTCGGTTAGGAATTAACCTAAAGTAAAGGCTGTTTTTTTCGAGTTTCCCCTGACGATTAATTAAAGGGGATGTGTCCCCCATTTTTCGGCTATAACTAATTCGATTTGATCTTTTCTAAATCCAAACCTTCAAGAACAACAATTCCCTTCGCCTTCATCTCTTCAATTGCCCTTTGAGAAGTATCTGGTGCTACTCCCCGGCTTAAGTTCTTGATCATGATGACGTTATAACCAGCTGCGGCCGCATCGAGCGCAGTCATTCTCACACAAAAATCAGTCGCAATCCCGTAGACGACTACTTTGTTAATCTTATCCTTTTTCAGCAGTTTGTCCATTTCTGTCTTTTTCCCGCCATCGTCCTGGAAACCGGAATAACTGTCATACCGGGGATCCATCCCCTTTCTCACGACGGCTTTAAACAATTTTTTGTCCAATAAGATTTCTGCTCCCGGAGTATTTTGGACGCAGTGAGGGGGCCAGAGCACTTGGTCTTTCCCTTGTAGTTTAATCACATCAAAAGCCTTTTTCCCTTTGTGATTGGTGAAGAAGGAAACGTGGTTTTTGGGGTGCCAATCCTGAGTTGCGTAAATCGGATACCCCGCTTCTTTCAATTTCTTTGTATTTTCCTCAACTGCTTTGATATAAGCTTCGTCGGTTCCCTCCACCGCCAAGGAGCCATTTTTAAGTTTGGTGAAGTCCGCCTGGACGTCCACCACGATGACACCGATTTTTGTTGCTTCTGCTGCCATAGCCATCCCTCCGAAAACCAGTGTGAAAAATACTAACCACGCAACTGTTTTTTCCATATCAACCTCCTTTTAATCATGATAAGATATTTTAAACTGCGAACTCATAACCCTAACTCTAATCTTTTTTCATCTCCTTGCCAACTTTTTGAGCGGCTTTGATGATTTTATCAATGTCTTTGTCAGAGTGGGCGATAGAGAGGCAACCCCCGCCGTGCATGACATGAACCCCTTTTGCAAGCATTCTAACTCTAAACTCAATCTCTTTTTTCTCCAGGTCGGTGAGGCTGTGAACGGATTGGGGAGAATTTAGGGTCACTCCTTTTTCAAAAGGAAAATGGGTCTGAAAGAGCGATCCGGTCCCCGTGACCACGGCATTCAATCCTTCCCGGTCAAGGGCCTCCTGGAGCCCTTTTCGGACTTTTGCTCCTTTTGATTCCAAGAAAGGATAGATCTTTTTACAATGGTTCTTCAAATAGCGAAGCATTGCCAATCCCGCAGCGGCTGTCAGCGGATGGGCGGAAAAGGTTCCCCCACCGATCAAAATTCTTTCCCACTTATTCATCTTCTTTTCGGGAGAAGATTTCTCAATGATCTCCCTTCTTCCCACCAAGGCCCCGACGGGCATTCCTCCACCCACAATCTTCCCCAGGGTCGTCAGGTCCGGTAGAACGTTGAACCGTTCCTGCGCGCCCCCCAAGGCCACTCGAAAACAAGAAATCACTTCATCGAAAATGAGAAGAGCACCCAGCGTTTGGGCTTCAGAGCGAAGCATTTGAAGGTATTCTTTCGTTGCTGAAGTAAACCCGCCTTCACCGATGATCGGTTCGAGAATGATCCCAGCTAAATCTTTTTGATTTTGATGGATGATTTCGAGCGAGCCGGCGAGGTCATTAAAAGGAATCACTTTCGTATATTGCCGGAGCTTGGGGAGTAAGCCGAGACTTTCCTCTCTCTCATAAGGCATTTTAATACCCAAGGAGAGATCAGAATTAGCTCCGTGCCATCCCCCTGCGGCCTTCAGAATAATTTTCTTACCTGTAAAACCACGAGTAAGCCTGACGGCGTACATCGTCGCTTCTGTTCCAGAACAACAGAATCGGACCATTTCTGCACTGGGAACCAATTCTCGAACCTGCTCTGCCCATTCAACCTGCTTTCTGTATACGGTGCCCCAGTGGATTCCTTCTTTTAATTGTTTTTCTATGGCTTGAACCACAACCCGTGGCCGGTGTCCAAGAATGTGGGTATAGTTACCCATCCAGAGATCCACATATTCGTTCCCATCCACATCCCAAATTTTGGAGCCTTTCGTTTTTTTGATGAAGAAAGGATAGGGCGGGAAAAAATGAATGTTGTGAGAGATACCTCCAGGCATCACTTCTTTCGCCCTTTTGAAGAGGTCTTCTGAGAGGGGGGTCTTTCGCCTGTATGCATCAGAGAAATGGTTCATGGGCAAAACTCCCTAAGTTTTAGGTTTTAATAGCACATTTTCAGTCAAATGAAAATGGGATTGAATATTGTGGGATCATCGAGAGAGAACCCGCTCTGGCGACATTCGGACTTCCAGCCATCGGCTGAGACGGGACATACTGTAAGTGCAGGCCCAGTAAACGACTGCGATAAAGAGATACATCTCGAAAGGGCGGAGCTCTCGCTGGCTGACGGTCTGGGCCGCTTTGGTCAAATCCATCATCCCGATGATCGACGCCAGGGAAGTGTCTTTGAAGAGGACGATGAACTGGGTGACCAGAGAAGGGATTACGTTCCGGATGGCCTGGGGAAGAAGGATGCTTTCCATGGTCTGGAAATAATTCAACCCTGCGGCGGTCGCTGCATCGATCTGGCCCTTCGGCACAGACTGGATACCCGCCCGCACGATTTCTCCGATATAGGCGCTCTCGAAAATTACGAAGGCCGTCAGAGCGACCCAATACTCGGGCACGGGGCGACCGATGACCACGGGGACGAGAAACCAGAACCAGAAGATGACCATGACGAGTGGGATTCCTCGGATAAATTCAATGTATATGGCCGCGGGGTAATGAATCCATCCGCGCCGTGCTAACCGGGCCAAACCAAGAATGATCCCCGCCGCGAAACCCAGCACGATCGCTGGGACAGCCAAACGCAGCGTGCCTCCCCCAAACCTTCCAATACCCACGAGTCCCTGGAGGAGCAAAAATTCCGCATTCGAAATGATGACAGAAATATCAAAGTTCAATGCTCAGCCCTTTCGGTTCGTGCGATGAGACCTGGAATAGCGAATTTCCTCTCCACCCGATTCATCACGAAGGCAATGCCAAGGCAAAGCCCCAGGTAGATGAGGGTCCCGGCCGTGAAGGCCTCAAAGGCTTTGGCGGTGTAGGTTTCAATCTGACGCGTGGCAAAGGTGAGCTCCCCTACGCCGATGGTCATGGCCAAAGAAGAGTTCTTCAGAAGGTTCAGGGACTCATTGGTGATGGGAGGAACGATGAGACGAAGGGCAATGGGGATGACAATGAGACGATAGGCCTGGGAAACGGAGAGACCTGTGGCTATGCCTGATTCGACCTGGGTCTTGGGGATCGATTGGATCCCGGCACGGATGACCTCCGACATCCTCGCCCCATGGTAAATACTGATTCCGGCCACCGCGGACCAGTACTCCATCCCGTGGTAAATGACCCACTGGCGAACAGATTCGGGAAGGACCTCGGGAGCCCCGAAATACCAGAAAAAGAGCCAGACCAGAAGCGGGACATTCCGGAAAAACTCCACATAGGCCGAAGCAACCATCCGCAAGGGTCGAAAGGGAACCGTACGGAGGGAGCCAAAAAGAATGCCGAGAAATACGGCGAAGACCCAGCTGACGGCCGACAGCTTCAGCGTCATCAGAAAGCCGTTGAGAAGCCACTGTCCGTGAGGAGCTTGCCAGAGGACGCTCCAACGGAATTGATATGATAAGCCAAGAAAACCCTCCATCGTGAACATAAAATCCCTGCCATCGCTAAAATGAAGCTCCCCAGCCACGGGCCGGGGCTTCGCGGGCACGTAGTGGCGAGCAGGTCGCGAGCAAAGGGGGTTTCCTTTCATATTGTGCCCCTTGACCCCGCCTACAAGAGGAGCTTCCGGGGTACATCCGGGTCAATTCGCCGAGAGTCCTGCAAAAAAATCGGGGTGGACTTCCCACCGCCGGATGACCGAAGGATGATTCTACCCGTTAGAAATGATGTCTCGCTGGAATTTCTAACGGGGTTTACTTCGGAACCACCTGCATCATCAGGAATCTTTTCACTTCGGGGCTCATGGGGTAAGGGACTTCACTCTTGGGACCAAACCATTTGTCATAAATCTTGAAGTATTCTCCTCCCTCGATCGCTTCCATCAGAGTTGTATCAACAACCAAACGGAAATCCGACTCGTTCTTACGCATAGCCATCCCATAGGGTTCATAGGTGTACCACTCGCCTACAACCATCCAATCATTGGGATTGGGTGCTTTATACTTCAAGCCCCACAGTTGGATGCCGTCATTGGTGTAAGCATCAACCTTTCCCTGGGCCAGGGCGGTAAACCCGGAGGGCTGGTCCGGGAAGACAATGAGGTTGGCCTGGGGATATCTCTCCCTCAAAGCACGCTCGTTGGTTGATCCTTGCTGTGTTCCGATCCGTCTGCCCGCGATATTCTGCACGCCCTTGAAGGTGCTCCACTTTTTTACCAGAAATTGGGCACCGGTGGCGAAGTAGGTCAGGCTGAAATCAACGCTTTCCCTGCGGGCGCGCGTGTCGGTCATCGTCCCTGCGATCAGGTCCACAGCCATACTGGTGATCAAGGGAATCCGTGTTGCAGGAGTACTCTCCTTCAGCTCGAATTTGACAGATCGCCCGAGTTTCTTCTCGAGGTTTTGGTTTATCAACCTGGCGAGGTCGACGGAAAAGCCCACCCACTCGTTTTGTTTGTTGATATACCCGAAGGGCGGAGATCCGGTACGAGTGCCTACCGTGAAGGCACCCGTCCGTTTAATTTTTTCAAGGGTCGTCTCCCCAGCCGAAATTCCTGGTAGGCTCAGAAAAAGCCCAACCACAACCAATAGGATTCCATAACGTTTCATGTCTTTTCATCCCCTGTCAATGGACCAAGATCTTGCTTAAGAAGGTCCGGGTCCGGTCACTTTTGGGTTGGGCGAAGAAAGTCTCGGGAGTTCCCTCCTCAATGATCCGTCCCTCATCCATGAAGATAATCCGGCGAGAAACCTTCTTTGCAAAACCCATTTCGTGCGTGACGACCACCATCGTCATGCCCTCCTTTGCCAGGTTCCCGATCACTTCGAGAACTTCGTTGATCATTTCTGGATCCAATGCAGAAGTGGGTTCGTCAAAGAGCATGATTTTCGGTTGCATTGCCAGCGCCCTGGCAATCGCCACTCTTTGCTGCTGACCTCCCGAAAGCTGGGCCGGATAGCCATGGATTTTTTCCGGAATTCCGACCTTGGCCATCAAGCCGTAGGCGATCTTTTCAGCCTCTTCCCTGGACTGTTTTCTCACTTTCATCGGGGCCAGGATGATATTCTCAAGAGCGGTCTTATGAGGGTAAAGATTGAACTGCTGAAAGACCATTCCCACCTCGGCCCGGAGCCTGGTGATGTTGGTTTTGGGATCATACAGGGACATCCCATCGACGATGATATCGCCGCTTTGAATGAGTTCCAGCCCGTTGATGCAACGGATAAGTGTGCTCTTGCCAGAACCACTCGGTCCGCAAATCACAACGACTTCCCCCTGATGAACGGTGAGGTTGATGTCCTTTAAGACCTGGAGGGATCCAAACCATTTATTCACTTCCTTGAATTCAATCACAATAAATGACCCTGTCGATTTTAAAGAAATATGGTGGTAAATCGTAGAGCAAAAGTCAAGAAAAATTATTCACCGAGCCGCATGACAAACTTTTGGAGGCATTCCTATCGTGTCAAGCGATCATTCGCATGATCGTTAAGAAGTCAGCGCTGATAAAAATCTTCGCTAAGCGTCTCACGGTCTTATTCCAGGGCGATTTCCTTGATTCGTTCAATCACCTCCATATAGTCGTCAAATTCGATTCCGTCCACGGAGCGCTCCTGCTTACGGGTGATGCCATCAATGGATGGACCGTGACGGACAAGATAATCGAGGACTTTCTCTTCTTGTTTGCGAGTCATTTTTTTAAGGATTTCCAATCTTCCCGCGGCCAGAACAACGCCAGCCAGCAAGGCGTAACCTCCCCAGTTTGAAATTCCGCTAGAGACGAGATAGTCCGTCTTTACTCGGGAGCAAAAAACCGCCCCCCGATGAGTCGAAGAATTTTCCTTGAACACTTCCCATGGAATCTTCCCCGCTCCAATTTCATTCCCCCGGTCTCCGATACCGATGCTTTCAGTCGGAAGACGTAACTTCTCGGCAAGATCGAGAAGAAAGTGCGTTTTGGCTGTAAATCGGGTGATGTCCTCAAGGCGAGAACTGAAACAGCGGTTTCTTATTAAAGGAGGAAGAATCGTTTCGAATTCCTTTAAGGGTGGTTTTCCCCTGCGCACCTGAGCAATGAAAGAATCGAGGGTGTGATTGGGTCCCACTCGTTCGATATAAATGAGATGGGTAAGGTCTTGTCCCCACAGGCTATTGAAAAAGTCTTGAGTGAAACGGATCGAAACGGAACTTTCATTCATTTCATTCATCGTCCGGCTCGAGTGATTCTGGTCTGAATGTTCCAATGGGAAGCAGATGATGGGGACCTCTTTTTCTGAGAGGTCAAGGATCTTTAGTCCTGCCTTCAATGCTGAAAGGGTATATTCATCTGAAAGAAGGCAGACCTCCATGCCCAAACGCCTCAGCCCTTCTGCCAGGGTGAGGGCTCCTGGAGGGCCATCGGTTTCTGTGGCCGGAGGATCTCCAATGGGAACATAGAACCCGGTAACGATAACCACTTTCTTGCCTTTTTCAACCAAAGAAGAAACAGCCCCTGTTAGGTTTGAATAAGGGACCATGGGGAGATTTTCCCAGTGGTAGTTTCCATGAGAGAGAAGGGAGGTCGGGAAGTTGATCACCTCCTCGATGAGAAGGATTTTTTCAAGAAGCGTCTGAGAAAAGGGCATAAAGCAGTTTTTTCTATGGATGCGTATCTTTCGATCTTCCCGTATGATGATATTTATAAACAATTTTCCCGTTGCTTGGCAAGAAACAAGAGACTCTGGTTTTCATCTTTCGGGAGAAACAGGTGTAGGTTGAGCGGTGGTCACAAACGGAGGATTGGACTCGCTGGGGTCCCCGAACTTTCACGTCGTTCCCGCTTTCTCAAAGATGCAGGTTCGTCAAGGGGACACCCTGGAAGACCATACTGAAATGATGTGTCTTATGGTATGAAAAAACGATCTGTTTCTTGGGGTTTCTAACTATCTTTCAGGGTTTTTTCTAATTCATTCATAAGATCTTGGAGATTCGCGTCTGTATTCTTTTCTTTCTTCATTCGTTTGATCATCTCAGAGTCATTAATCATCTTACGTAATCTAACGGCAAACTCATCAAGAGAGAACGGCTTTTTTATAAACTCTCGGGCCCCAATAGAAATCGCCGTCCCTTCGGAATGTTCCTTATCAAAGGCCGTCATCACCATTATGGGGACCTCAGGATATTTTTTTGAAATCTGATTGATCAGAGTAATTCCATCCGTGTTGTCCATCCTCATATCTGTGATGACGGCATCAATCTTATTTTTCTTCATTTTCTCCAGAGCGTCGACTCCGTCAGTCGCTGTGAAACACGAGTGTCCTAGCTTGGATAGGTAGGAAGCGATAAGGTATCTCATTAATTCCTCATCATCCACCACGAGAAACGTATATTTAGCAGATTCCATTCTTTGATTTTTAGCCTGGAAGGGATTCTATCTTAATTCTTTGCGCTATTCTAATCGACCTTGAACGACCAAGTCAACAACCATTTATGAATCAGTTACGGACGAATAAACGCCAAATTTTTGTGTCGGGGATCGTTTCCTGACAAAGGACAAGGGCGTGAACGATGGCTGGATTTGGGTTTGAGCGCGATCGGACGAAAACCCGGGTGATCCATGTAACCTTACATCGCACCAGCATGGCCCAAGGTCCTGCGCGGCGAGGGGCAGGGGACTTCACTCATTCCTTATTGCACATCCGAATGTTACACCTTGACTTTGGAACCGTAATCGCACCATTTTCGGATGGGACAAATGCCGCAGAGTGGTTTTCTTGCTACGCAGGTTTTCCTGCCATGCCAGATGAGAAGGTTTGAGAATTGTGTCCACTCTTTCTGGGGAACGAGATCCATCAAATCGAACTCAATCTTGACGGGATCATCGTTCTTTGTTAGGCCAATTCTCCGGCTCACCCTGTGGACATGGGTATCCACCGCAATGCCGGGCACTCCAAAGGCATTTCCCAAAATGACATTCGCTGTCTTCCTTCCCACTCCCGGGAGGGTCACCAATTCCTCCAGAGTTTTTGGGACGTCTCCTCCGAATTGTTCAATCAGCTCCTGACAGCATCGCTGAATCGACTTGGCTTTGTTTCGATAGAATCCGGTTGGCCGAATCTCCTCCTCCAATTCCGCCAGATTTGCCTCAGCATAATCTTTTGCAGAACGGTACTTTTTAAAGAGATCCGCCGTGACTTGATTCACCTTGACATCCGTACACTGGGCAGAGAGAATGGTTGCGATGAGAAGCTCAAGGGGATTGGAAAACTTCAGAGCAATCTTGGAATCGGGTATCGCCTTGGACAAAATTCTGATGATCTCCTTCACTCTTTTTCTTAAATCCTCTTGCTTTTTCATAGTTCCCTCCGGATTAACGACGAGCCTTAAACGATTAACTTTAGATCCTCAACTCGTTTACGTGAAGCTTTACTCTTACATAATCAATTATTATCTTTTAGGAAAGAGGGTAAATATCATGAACAAAATTTTAAACAAAATGTTAACATTTGCCATTCTGATGCTTATTGCAGCAAGCTTGGCAGGTTGTCCGCCTCCTCCTTGGCGGTGGGGTCGTGGTCATTACCATCACCACTATCGTGGTTTTACTACAAGCATAAAGTGAGGCGGGTGGCTTGCAGCAGGACACGGAAAGACGCCGGAGAATCATGGGCAAACCTTTGCCCACAGCCTGATATCCTTACGTCAACGGATTTAGCCCTTCCAATATTCGCTATTTTCTCTCTATACGGTACATAACTGTAGATGACACATCCATGATAAATTCTACTGGAGGCTCCTATTGACGTGACAGATCAGGTGGCTTCCTGAAGGAAACAACGTAGGAAGCCCGAAGGAGCCTTCTGAAGATTGTCCCGGTGGAAGCTGAGGTGGTATTGTGGACAGTTGGGCGGAGAAATGGCACCCGCTTCTGTCTCGCCAAGACTAGTGTCTATTCCACCTTATTCCATGTCTTGTCAGGGTCATACTTTGTTATTGCCTTTGCAATCTCTTCTGTCTTTGGCCCGAGGTCCTTCTCAAACACAATACCCAGTTGGTTCACCGTGAAGGTCATGATCCCGGATACACCGTACTCCGCAGGGTATGCCACAAGGCCGAAGCCAGCCACCATCTTGCCGTTGATTACATAATCCAGTTCACCACCGGGAACACTGTTGCCCTGACTTTTCAGGATCTTGAAATAATACCCGTGGTATGGTGAAGGCTTCTCACCTTTTCTGGCCGTATATCCCTCTTTTGTGGCGCTGGCAACCAGTGGCCCTAAGGGACTACCCTTCTCTCCCGGTGCGGCCTCCCAGTATAGACCATCCTTTTTGCCCTTCTGGCTCACAAAATGTTGAGCGTATTGTAATACCCCGTCACCCATACGATCCTTGCTGACATACTCACGCTGGGCATCCACATACGCCAGAGATACCCGAATGGTGTACAATTCGTTCCTGCCTATCCTCCGATTTATGATCTCTTCCTTCCCCTCTTCGGTGGAAAAGACCCATTCCTGTCCCGACTTCACAATGGGGATGGGGAAAGACCACTCGTCTTTTCCGATAACTGGCAGCATTGTCTCGTCATCCAACTTTGAAAATTTAACCGCCTCCTTGGCAGCCTTAATGAAACGTTTGCGGGCCGCCTTATCGGCAACCTCATCGCCGGAGGATATGATATCCTTGCCTTCGGGTCCGAAGATGGCCAATAATTCCTTGGTGTCATTGTTCTTAGCGGCCTTCACGAGTGACTTGAATGCATCTTCTGGAGACTTGAACTTCTTCTGCTCTATATCTTGGGCAGAGACAAGAAAACTGAAAACAGTTACTACAATGATGGCGGCTATGAAAGCCGTTAAACCATAACGGCAACGGAAAAGGCTTCGTAAATTTGTTTTATCTCTAAACATAGTTTCTTTCCTCCTTGTATCAATCATCTGATGATACTTCCACAATGATTCGCTACAGCCAAAAGCGGGCGACGTCCACTGAGGCATTATACAGTCCCATTCATTAACGCTTTCCACCATGGAATCCTCCACCACCGCCTCCACTGGAAGCTCTTCCACTGGAGATGTGGCCAGCCTTGGAGCGGCTCTGGAACCCACGGTCGCTTGCGGCTCGCTCAAATTGTCTGTTGCCGGAGTGTTCAAAGGCACTTGAACGAGTTCCCTCATAGTGTCTTTCGCCATAGCCTCGAACGCCGTACCCTAGATCATAGTACCCTTGATCATAATACCCTTCTCCAAGGTAACCGACACAGCCACAACATGCCATGAGAAGCATCGTGCTTAAAATGAAGATAACTCTTCTTCTCATACTATCTCCTTTCTTTTCACTTACAAAATTCTACCGTAGAAATTTATCTTTTTAATGGGCGGGGGTAAATAAGGTGACCCCTGTATTTAGAAGCAAAAAAGGATGTATTTTGAATAGCTAATCTCATAAATAAGGTTTGGGATAAAGTAGAATAATCCCTTTTTTGATATTTAATGATTACCAATCAAATCACGCATACGTGGTCAAAAAATAGGATCGTTGACTTCAGCAAGTAAGACACGCGATAGGATCGAGAAGTTTCGGCCTCAGATGGCCCAATATCTTGCCACTTCCTGCACCTATCTCAAAGTGAAGATCCAGTTGAAATCATTAGATTCCGGGTCAAGCCCGGAATGACATTCAAAGTAGAGGGACTTCTGACGCAGTACACACTAGCCTGTGCCGCAAGGTGGGACAAGTTCAGCGGTTTCAGGACAAAAAACGTCAATTCTCTTCAAACAACTTAGGAGGTTTTAAAAAAAATCTTTTTAATTACGAACGGTTAGGCCAAACCACTAATTTTGGTATAGAAAATGCTATCAATCAGTGTAAAGTCTAATAGAAAAGGTGGAAAGCTATGATAAGAGATAACGAAGATACCGTCCTGACCACACGAGAAGCCTGCCAATACCTTCGGATTTCAAGACCTACCTATCTGAAGTACCTTTACTTAGGGAGGATTAAGGGGGCGAAGGCTGGAAAAGGCTGGAAGGTCCTCAAATCGGAGTTAGACCGTTTTCTTAAAGGAGAGAACCAACAGCCGCAGGCAGCATGAACCTGACGGCGTGGAGAAAAAATAAGGGGTGAAGCCGAGTGAAAAGCATAGGGGATCAATTGGACATTTCTGAAGAGAAGGAAATTGAGGAGAAAGTAAGGTCAACCAAAGCGTTGATCCAGACTTTTCTTCAGACTCTGAAAGCCTTTCGCCTCTACGAAGCCGACCATCCTATCCTATCTAAATTCTTAGAGAGGCTAAGGAAAGATTTCGATCAATATTTTGCCGCCTTCGACTCTTTCTCCCTGCAGATCGGGGAACACCGGCTCCACTACCGTGGAAATATCGTCTACGAGAGTCAGGACGTGAAGGAAAGTTTAGCCTTTCTCTTTTTTAAAGATGGGATTCGGGAGCTTCAATTTTCAAGGGGTTTGGAATTCGAGGAGATAATCAATTTTCTGAATATTGTGAGAAAGAGTGACTTCCTCAATCGGATGGAGGATGACCTCGTCACCCTGCTCTGGGAAAAGGATTTTTCTCATATCAGCTTCACCACGGTGGATGAATTTCTGGAGGGTGGTGCCAACTTTGTTCCGGCCACAGAGGAAGATTTGATAAAGGGATCGGAGTACACAGGTTCCTTCGATGAGACGCCTCAAGAGAAGGTGGACGAAGGGGAGGAGAAGAGCGTACAGGCTCCCGTGACAGAGGGGTTGGAGCGGGTGATCAACCCCGCTCCGGGTCAATCCCTGGTTCAGGTTTGTCAGCTTACCCCGGAGGAGAGTGAGGTCATCCATCGGGATGCACGTCAGGAGGAGCAGGCGGACTACATTTATGTCTTAATAAACAATCTAATCGAAATTTTGCTTCATCTCGGCGAGGATGTAGATGCCTATGAGAATATGATTTCCTACTTCGATCGGGTCATCGAGTACCTCCTTGAGCAAAAAGAAGTGGGAAAAGCGGTGGCGCTATTAAAGAGCCTTAATGAGACCATGGAATCTATTATGATGAAGGACAAGCAGATTTTTGCGATTCAACGCATACTCCAAAAAGCCTCGAGCGCCCGTTACATTGAACTTTTGGGAAAGACCATGAGAGAAAAAGGAGAGGCCAAAGCGGAGGCCATCCTTCACTATTTTCGATTCCTCACGAAGCAGGCCGTCGAACCTCTCTGCCTTCTGCTTGGCGAGTTAGAGTCCGGGAAGTGGCGAAAGATGATCTGCGACAAGGTGGTCGAGGTTTCCCAAGGAGAGATTCAGCCGCTGAGCACCTTCTTATCGGACCCCAATCCCTTGATGGTCTCACAGGTTCTCTACATGCTTGGGAAGATCGGGAATCCTGCTACGGTGAAATATTTAGGAGAGTTAGTGACCCATGAGGATTTGAAAGTGAGAGAGGAGACCCTTCAGATTGTCGATAGATTCGGAGAAAAGGGGAAGGACCTCATTAAGAAATTCTTGATGGACCCCGCTTCTGGAATCAGAGCAAAGGCCGCACTCCTCTTGGCAAGGAGTGCGAAGGGGGAAGCGGTGAGACTCCTCACAGAGATCATTCTCTCTGAGGATTTTTACAAGCGGGATTACAGGGAAAAGGTCTCTTTCTTCAGGGCCTTGGGGGAAACAAGGTCGGAAGAGGTGATCCCGATCTTGGAGAAAATTGTCAAGAAGAGAACGTGGTTTCAAGGGGAAAAATGGAATGAGATGAGACAATGCGCTACCAACACCTTGAAGATGCTAGGCGCTTAGGAAGGAGTTTCCAAGGGGAGGAGTGGCCGAGTCCGATTGGAAAAGCCCAAGGATAAAGGAGATAAAATGGATATTTCGCCATCCACAACTCAACCCAAGAGGATGAGCCCAAAGCCGTCCGATGGCACGGACTCCGAACTATCGAAATTGGGAAACAACCTGGTGACCAAATTTCATGTGCTGATGAAAATCTCCCAGATTTATGATTCCAAGAATGTGGCTCTCAACCAGTTTGTCCAGGAATTCCTTGAGACCATTAACACGCTGATCAAGAGGGAAGGGGCCCTCTCCCTCAAAATTCGCAAAGATGATTTCTTCCTCAACGACCAACGATTGCGGTATTCGGTGGAAGGGTTTACCAGTTTCAAATACCTTCTGACCCAATGGAAAAAAAGGTTGATCGGTGAAGTGATTTTCAATACCCTGATGGAAGAAGAGATGGTGAGGTATTTCATCTACACCTTCATCAACTTGGAAGAAGGTCGCGAGGAGAATGCGGATCTCCTCAAAAGACAGTTGGTGAGCCACCAGATTACCTCGATCGAAGCGAATCCTCTGGAGGTTATCGAGGGCGAGGAGGAGGACTTTACCATCCAGAAGGAAGATGACCGGGAGGTAGCGAAGAAAATATTTTTCGAGACCATCGGAACGATCAAAGAAGTCATCACGAATATTAAAGGAAAGCAGCATGCCGACGTAAGGAAGTTGAAGAGGTTGGCCCAGAAAGCGATCCATCTCGTCATCGAAGACGAATCCATCCTCTTGGGAATGACCATGATCAAGAATTATGACGAATATACCTTCAACCATTCCGTCAACGTTTCGATCTATTCTTTGGCGATTGGAAAACGACTGGGATTCTCGAAAAAAACCTTAACCGAGTTGGGAATTACTGCATTGCTCCACGACATCGGAAAGTCAAAGATTCCGAGAGAGGTTTTGAATAAACCTGCCTCCCTCAATGATGAGGAATGGGAGCTGATGAGAAAGCATCCCTTGATGGGCGTGGAGGTCGTTCTCAATCTGAAGCAATTAGGGGAGATCAACCCCAGGATGGTGGTCGGTATCTTTGACCACCATTTGATGCCCGATCTCTCGGGATATCCGAAATTGTTCCGGAAAAAAGAGGTTAGCCTCTTCGGAAGGATCATTCAGATTGCGGATGCCTATGATGCAATGACGACTCCCCGGATTTATAAGAAAATTCCGTATACCCCGGAGCAAGCTCTCGCCCTCATGCTGCGAGAGAAGGTGACTCATTTTGACCCCCTTCTCCTCAAGATCTTTATTGGCCTTGTGGGAGTTTATCCTATTGGTTCCTTGGTCCTCCTCAATACGCGCGAGATAGGGATTGTCTATAAAACCAACTCAGAATCCACGTGGTTGGACCGCCCCACCGTCATCTTGGTCGATCGAGATGAAAAAGGGGATGCGAAAAAAGAGTTGGTTGATTTAACTGAGACGGATGGAGGAGGAGGCTATAAACGAAGCATCGTCAAGACATTAGACCCGTACAAATACCACATCGACATCGCCAAATATTTTCTGTAGAGGCATTTCAAGTTTAAGATTTTGAACTTTAAATCCTGCCTGCAATAGGCAAGAGAGGCGGGATTCGTTGCTAAGGTCTTTTTGTTTGTTTTGGTTCTTGAAGCTTGGAATGATCGGTTCTGAACGACGCTACATATTTACTCTTACGAAATAAAGGTCTGTGACATCCGGGCTTTCGCCTATAACCATCCGTCCCCAATTCAAGACGGATTCCTTTGTTATTCTTTTTGGATCTTTTCTTCTTTCGGGCAGTATCCCAATAAAATGCTCCTTCCCTCTTTCATCACGGTAATAGAATTCATAAGCTGTCATCCTCTAAGACTCCACGCGGTTTTCAAACTTTCCGCTGAATCCCATTAATCGGATGGTGAAAAATTACCTATCATCACAACCAACTCGACTCCAATTTGAAAAAGGTTGGTAAAGGTTTCAATCGCGCCCAGAGTATTTTCATCTCATAAGCTAAATGGATAAACAGGTTGATTCAATTAAGGACTCTCGGCCCCTGGTTTCAATGGCACAATTTCCCCTCTGCTTCTTAGCCACTCATATGCCATTTCAAGATGTCTCTGATTCCTTAAGCTCGCCTCCCTGTTTTCGAGGAACTGCAATTTTTTTTCGTTCATTTCTTTTGTGACACAAACTTCCCCGAATTTTTCCGCGGGATTAGCCATCCTGCTACCCTCCTCTCTTCTTCCCTAGGGGAAGAAAAAGTTGTTCTTGACTTCCTTCTTTCCATTCTTTCAGGAACTTATCTACCGCATGTCGCATAACTCGGGCAATTGAGACATCGTTTTCTGAGGCAATGGATGAGATACGCTTCAGCGCATCCTTATCAAGGCTTATTGTTATACGTTGTCTTAACTTTCCATTAGTCATATAGAGTAATGAACCGTAACGATTAAAAATGGTGACTTTTGATGAAGAATCTTACAACTTTCAAAAGATCATGTCAAGGAAAATCTTTGACAATTTATAACTTATTGATTTAAAATAGTTATTCTTCTAGTAAAACATTTTTAGACGCTTCTAAACATTCTCGTTGACTTCCACGAACAAATCTGGTAGTTTTCTAGCCAGAATGGGCATTCCGTTATGGGACTCTAAGCCATTGCATGGAGACGCGGTGTATAAATTAGGGGTGGATCCCCCCAGTGCTCCAATTGCTGCTTCCAGGGAAGCTTTCGCTCTTGGAAAGAAAGGTGGAAGAGGCGAGAAGTGTTTTGAAGAACTGAGCTTTCTACTCCTCCAGCTGTGTCGGAATTTGCAGGAAAGATTAGGCTCCGGGCCGACATAAGCATCAGTTGTGTGATTTGCCTTTTGCGAAAAGGGAACAAATGCTGCGTATAGAATCCTATAAGCCAAATTGCCCTTCACCTAAGTGCACTGGGAAAATTAAAACCAAATTACATCATGTAAAAGCAAAGCCCAACTGGCTTCCACCGGAAGTTTGGGCCGAAAAGAACGACGACCAAATCCTTTACAGGTGTACTTACTGTGGGTTAGTATGGTTTCAAGAAAGGGCAATGAGGCCTGGTTTTGATGCAAGGCCAATTGGTTATTATGATGATTTCCAGCATCCCTGGGAGTTTGTTTCTTTGAAAAGTGAGTACAAAATTCGAGAACAGAATACAAGTCGTTATTGGTACAAGGTGGAAAGCAAAGGGGGGGCTATCCATCCACCAATGATGGGAGGAGTGGATTGACGGGGGGCCGTTGGTTGTCGGCTTTGCAGGGTTACTACCGGATGGGGATATTGGGGATAGAACCAGAAGGAGGGTTAGTTGGTCGATTGATGTTAATAGGCTCGTAAAAAAACACCTTTCTTCTTTCAGCGGGAAATCCTAAAGAGATGATCATTTGTGCCTTTTCTTCGTCTCTTTCAAATTTTATCATCCCTTGATTCCTCAGAACTAATTCCTTCGCAAGTCGTAGGAGCAGACCAAACCCTTCGTCTTTCTGCAGGGACGGGATTCCCTCCGAAATTCTCCTGGACCATCCCCCTGGTTTCTTATCGCTTGAAAAGACCACCCTAATCTCGGCAAACCTCTCGACCTTCTCGAAAAATGCCTGAACCCCGCCTGCACCTCTCTTAAGGCTGAAGGATTTGGTTAAAAATCCGATGCTCCCGTTGGGCGGTGTTGAAGCCACTGCGTATAGCAGAACGCAATTCAAAATATATTTCAACTGTTCATCGGGGACGACCGTTTCAGGGAGGTCCTCCTCAAATGTCTCGCTTGTTCTGATGTTCTTTTCTTCTAGCTGAGCCCGACATTTCGCTAACACATGTTCGATGAGTGTATGGACGGTGTTTGTTTTTTCAATGGGGGTGCTAGTTTTGATATAATTGAGAAGGCTGTTTAATAGCAGATCACTGATCTCGATCTCTTTCCCAATAGATCGACGAAAAAAATCGCCAAATTCCTTCTCCCTAAATTTCCCCCGGGAAAGGTCAGTAACATCCCGGATAGAACCCAGAGTCCTTCTTACGTGAAGAATCAGTTGAATAAGCAAAGCCAGTTCAGTTAAGGACTCTCGATCCCGCCATTCGGCGGCACAGGGGGGGGGAAGAATTTGAATTGTCCTGCTGATAAGAAAGGGTCACTTTGATTTCCCACCTCGTCTTGGGCCGTAACCCCGATATGGTAAGTTCCAGGTTTCATAGGGAACTCAGGCCATTCATCTGGAATGATCAACTCTGTCTTCCCGGTGACATGCTTGGAGATTATTCCGGGTGTCGCCTCCCATAAGAATTTTCCAGGGTCGAAAATAGTGCTATCGTTGGCGACATACACCACATAGCTTGTGGCCTCGGGAACGCGCTCCCACCAAATTCGCCTTTTACGAATCAATGGCATAACTTTCCTCCTTGTCAATTTATTCCACTACTTGGCAGTGACTCTCCTCCTTGGTGTCGTTGTGTTCAATTGAGACACAAATACATTAAACTTATTGAGCATTTTCCGTACCAAATTTCTGCTGTTGTCATAAGTTCCTAAAAAGATGATCTTTTCCTCATATTTGGATAGATCAACAAAGCCTAATAAATGGAAGTATTTTTCATAAAACTCCCGAATTATTTCCCCTAAAGAGTGAAAAATCTTTTCCACGTTCTTGTTGATTCAAGGCTGATGTCTTCACTTCGAAGGGAAACCTTTCAACGAAAGGTTTCAGAAGGAGGGGCTACTGGCTTGACAGCATGAGTGAGGCCAAATCCTGAGCCTCACCATTTTTTTTCTCCTTATCTCTTTATCTGGTCTTCTTTCTCGGAGGGGGAAAAGATGACACCCTGCACTCGGACTTGTTCCATTCCTCAATGAGTCTTCGAGTGATCTCCAGTTGCTGTTGGACGGAGAAATCAGCGTACTTAGGGTCTTGTTTTCGGTAAGTCCTCTCAATAAAGTCCATGGAGTTGTGGGCGCTTTGGAGCTGGGAAAGGATGATGTCGCATTTCCTCAATCCCCATCGGGCTTCAATGGAATCTTCCGGATTGGGTGAGAGCCAGAGGTAGTTCTGATAGAGATGGTAGAAAGTGACGGATTGGTCTTTTTGGATGCGGATCGAAATTCCTTCCATCACTTCTCTAATAGCATTATTGTTCAGATGGTTCAATTCGATGAGATGGTGGAGGTGGTCCATGAGTAAGATAATCCATCCGTCGCGACCAGGCGTGCTGTGAATCTCCCATAGCGCTGAACCTTCCGGACAGCCTCCCTGATGGCATCGTTGATATCCTCTCAAGACAATCGGAATCCTCTCTTTGACATACTGGACCGTGTTGCTCAGAACCTTCTCCATTTTATCCCGCGGATCGTAATCCGTCGGGTCAACCCTTTTCGCCACCGCTTCGACAAAATCAGTGTAACCTTCTGAGAAACTTGGAGAGTACTGTTCGAGAGAATAGAAGGGATGTTCCTCAGCAGGAAGATATTTCCAATGTCCATTTTCAAATATTGGCCAGCGGAACTTAATCAAACCGGAGTAAATCGTCGATTCCGGTCTCGTGGTTAGAAAATCCCTTTTGTTCATTTTCTGGAGTTTTACGGGGGTCGTGGCCTCCCAGGTCTGAAGGGGATGAGCGGTACTTCCGTCTAAAATGACACGGCCAATGATCCCCGAATGAGATTCCGTCACCAGAAAAGCCGTTCCCGGAGCGACTGAATCCGAATCAATCCGAACGGGGTAGGTATCCGAGGGAAGGGTTCTGGTAGTCGTCTCCGAAAGCATGTAAAGGAGGGCTTTGCGAAACCGGAGATCTTTATACCACTCCGAATGAGTCGGTAACTTTCCCCATTCTGTAGACCAATGACCGATCAACTGACCGTCCTTGGTGGTAGCCGCAGCTGGAAGGTGGGCGATTCGTGCGTAAATCCATCGGACCGCATAGGGAACATCTGCACAGTCGACAGGGATTTTGTAACGGATGAAGAAATCCTCCGTGATATTTTTCTCCACCCATGTCGCAAATCGGTACTCCTGCGCGACAGTCCATCGGCGTTCTCCCACCTTCCATACTTGAAGAGATGATTCCTTCGTGCCCTGTGCGAAGGATGGGACAGAGAAGAAGACGACAAGGAGGGGAATCAAGAACCGCATAGTTTCATATTAAGGAAACTGTAAGAGGATTGTCAACAAGAAGGGATAAGGTATTTCAAGATAGGAAGAAAACATCGCTGAGAAGAAACACAGCTCTCAAAGCGTTGAAGGGTCCCCTGCGTGAAGCCGCTCCGGGGGAGAGAGGCACTTCAACAGAGAAGCGGGGGGTTTGCCGGCGGAACTGGGTTCTGGGTGTTGACAAATTATGGGCATATGCTTATAATTGGTTCCGAAGGGAGGGGTCTCGAATGGCAAGGCCGATAAATTGCAGGCGAGTTGGCTCCATCCCTGAAAGTAATTACTTTAAACCGAGAGGTATCGCTCTTTCTGTGTTAGAGGAGGTTGTTTTGACTGTTGACGAATTCGAGGCGATCAGGCTTGCTGACCTTGAGGGTCTGTACCAAGAGCGGGCGGCGGAAAGGATGAAGGTCTCCCGTCAAACCTTTGGCAGAATTATCGACTCCGCGCACAAAAAAGTGGCAGAGGCATTGGTTAAGGGCAAAGCATTAAAGATTGAAGGAGGTGAATTTGAAATGGCTTCGATGAGAAAATTTAAATGTTATGACTGCCAGCACACCTGGGAGCTACCTTATGGAACCGGTAGACCGGAAAACTGTCCTTCTTGCGAGAGTGGCAACATCCGCAGAGCGCAAGAAGACAGAGGATATGCCAAAGGGTTTGGTCGAAGGCAAGGCACGTGTTGCCGTGGAACCCAACAAAAGTAAACTTGGTTATGCTCATGAAGAGCTGTGCTGACAGCGCTTACGGACACGAATCACGGACACGGTCACGTTATTTTCAAATGAGAAAGGAGAAAATCATGAAGGTAGGATTTGCAGTTCAGACCAACCAGGGAATCGAGAGCAAAGTCTATGATCATTTTGGTTCGGCACCGGCGTTTATCATCGTCGATACCGAGGGGAAAGATGTTCTGACGGTGAATAATCAGGACTTAAACCATGTTCATGGTGCGTGTAATCCGGTCATGGCGCTGGATGGAAAGAGTGTGGAGGCCATGATTGTCGGAGGCATAGGCGCAGGCGCCATAAACAAGTTAAACGCCATGGGCGTGAAAGTATACGCCGCAGTGGCTCCAACGGTTAAAGAAAATCTTGAGTTATTAAGTCAAAATAAGCTTGAGGAGCTTTCTG
>DASPPQ010000012.1:0-7358 GCA_035625415.1 Thermodesulfobacteriota bacterium | reverse complement strand
GTAACAGACTTTGTTACGTTTCGTAGGATGCGGCAATCCGCTAAGTCTATAATCGGATAAGAATCCTGTGGCTTTTGACCACGAATAGCAGGCTGGGGAAATAGTTCTTATAGATTCATAAAAACGGGACAGAATAACTGTTCCTTGGGTTGACAATCTACATAGCAGGTGAAGTCCACATATTTACGACGTTGACTCAGAGAGAAAACCAAATTTGAGTTTTCATACATCCCAATTTAATAAAGTCCGGCCCAGGTCAGCGTCCAATCACCGAATCGTTCGTTCACGCGGTCCATCGCTTTGAGCAGATTATCTCTCTTTTCCCTTTTCTCAAAGAGACCCAACTGGCACCATTCTTTTTTCAATTGGGATACTCCCACTCCGAGGAGACGAATCGGCTTCGGATGGGAAATCGATCGAAAAATCTCAAAGGCATACTGGAAGATTTCGTTGCCGCTCATCACCCATTTGGAAAGAGTCTTTTGTTTTGAAAAGGTAAAAAAATCCGAGTAACGTATAGTAATGGCAATCCTTTTTCCATAAAATCCTTCCCTCCTCATCCTCCTGGACACTCTTTCGGAAAGCTGAAGCAAAACTTTTCTCAGGAGTTTGGGATCAGAGGTGTCCTCTTCAAGGGTGACGCTATGGCTGATCGACTTCGCATCTTCCTCCTCATCAAAGGGAACGACCGGGCTATCATCCAGTCCTAATCCCATCTCATGAAGCCTCTCACCGATCACACCAAACTTTTTGGATAAAACGGAAACCGGAAATTTTCCCAACTGACGGCAGGTAAAGATACCTATCGAATTTAAAGCCTCTGTCAGTTTTGGTCCGATTCCATACAGTTTGGAAACCGGAAGATTCTTCAAGATCCCCTCAACATCCTCTTTCTGAATTACCACTAAGCCATCAGGTTTTTTTAGACCACTTCCCAACTTCGCAAGGAGCTTATTCGGAGCTACTCCAATGGAACAGGTCAATTCTTCTTTCTCACGGATTTGATCTTTGATCGATTGGGCAATGTGGAGAGGAGATTGAAATAATAGTAGAGATTCAGTAATATCGAGATAGGCCTCATCAATGGAGGCAACCTCTACCAAAGGCGTATATTCTTTCAGAATAGAAAAGATTCGCGCAGCGGTTTCTGTGTATTTCGAATGGTTTCCCTCCACAAGAATCAATTGGGGACAGCGCCTCTTTGCTTCCTGGGTAGACATCCCTGCCCGAATTCCGTAAGGCCTTGCCTCATAGGTGGCCGAAGTGACCACACTCCGAGAAAGTGAGCCACAAACCGCAGCAGGTTTTCCTCGGAGCGAAGGATTATCCCTCTGCTCCACGGAGATAAAAAATGCATCCATGTCAATGTGGAGAATGATACGATCGTCCATAATTTTAATGAAGGGATCCAGGGGTCAAGGGTCCAAGGGGTCAGGTGAAATTTTCTAGAACCCTCGAACCCGGGAATCCTGAACCCTCTCGATTACATTTTTCTAAAGATTCCAATCACCTTTCCCACGATGGCAACCTTCTTTTCTCCCTTTTTGACGACAATGGGTTCCATCTTGGGATTGGCTGGTTCAAACCGAATCAAATCCCTCTTTTTAAATATCCTTTTAATCGTTGCCTCATCCTCGATTAAGGCCACGACGATCTCACCGTTCTCTGCATTGGGCTGGGGCTTCACCAGGGCAAAATCTCCATCCTGGATGTGAGCTTCGATCATGCTGTCCCCTTGGACCCGGAGGAGGAAGACATCTTCTGACGAGACAAGACTCCGATCGAGATTGATGTAACCTTCAATATTCTCAACAGCGAGAATGGGTTCGCCTGCTTGCACCCTTCCGACAATGGGAATAGGAAGGATTTGGGTAAGACGAACAGATGGGTGAGATAAAATTTCAATTGCCCTTGAACTTCCCGGGATTTTACGAAGGTAACCCTTCCTTTCAAGTATATTTAAGGTTTTTTGCGGAGCCCTAGGTCCTCGCAACCCGAAGTGAGAAGCAATTTCCCGAAGTGTTGGCGGAAACCCTTTTTCCTGAAGATGATCTTTCAAGAAATTAAAAACTTTCTCCTGAACGGGTGTCAGTCCTTTTTTATCTTCCATTTTGCTCCTCAAGCTTAAATTTTTCATAGGCAAACCGGTTCGGTCGGCACGGTGGCCGATCCTACGGTATCTTACCCGAATTAGATAGGTCTACATATATAGACCTTTTATAGCTTCAAACATTTTTAATGTCAAGGAAAATTTTTTCTTGTAAAATTGATGAGTACCCCACAAAAACGGAGGCATCTTGACAGCGGATCAAAAAAGATGGGACGAAAGATTTGGGAGGAAAGAATTCGCCCTTGGAAAAGATCCCAACCCTTTTCTAAAAAAACATATCCATCTCCTTCCAAGAGGAAAGGCCCTTGATCTCGCCACGGGGGAAGGAAGGAACGCAGTCTTTCTGGCTCAAAATGGGTTTGAAGTGGATGCGGTGGATATCTCTGAGAAGGGTTTGAAGAAAGTCCGGGCATTAGCCCGAGAAAAAGGAGTCGAGATTAACACCGTTCTCGTCGACCTTGACCAATATCAGATTGAAAAAGAGCGATACGACCTTATCGCTAATTTCTATTTTCTGAAACGTCGTCTCATTCCAAGAATCAAAAAAGGACTGAAGAAAGGTGGAAAGGTCATCTTCGAGACTTACATCCTTGAACATAGAACGCTCGGAGTGGGAGGGCCGAAACAAGCTAAATATTTTTTGAAACCCAACGAACCTCTCAGGCTGTTTAAAGGGTTCCGGATCCAATTCTATCGCGAAGGGATCTTTAGAGAAGGCGGGAGGAGAAAGGCAGTAGCCAGCCTCATCGCAGAAAAGATCTAAATAAGGGTTCAAGGATTTGAGGGCTTTTGACGCCTCGGCCACTCGATTCCTTGAATCCTATTTATTGGCATAGAAAGTTTCTTTCGTGCGGTTGAAATAGCCGAATTGGAGGAAAGGAAATTCCTTCTTTAGAATGTCAATCATCTTAGAGATACCCATCCCCCCACCGCTTCCCATGGTCTTCAGATAGAGGTCTGGGTCGATGTTGAGGTTTCGCATCTGGATCAAATCGAGGTTCGTTTCCCTGATCAGTTCTACCAATCCTTCCACTTCTGACTCCCTGTCGGTGAACCCTGGGAAGACGAGGAGATTAATCGAAGTGTAGATCCCTTTATCCTTGGCCATAACCAAAGAAGCTACCACTTTGTCGAATGAATATCCTCTGGGCCTGTGATAGCGTCTGTAATAATTCGAATGGGGACTGTTCAGCGTAATACGAACACTATCCAGTCCAGCCTCGCAAAGCTTCTCCAAGGGTCTTGGAAGACTCCCGTTGGTATTAAGGTTGATCGTTCCTCGATCGGTTTTTTCTCGAAGCTTGCCGATCGATTTTTCCAAAAGCCTCCATTGGATCAGCGGCTCTCCTTCACAACCCTGACCAAAACTGACAATCGGATCCTCTGCTTTTTCCAGATGGGGCAAGGCGACACCCAGAACCTCATCGGCAGTAGGAATAAAATGGATCCTCTCTTGTGAGGCCGGACAACACTCGGAGGGCTGCAGGGAAATACAGCCTAAACAATCTGCATTGCACGAAGGGGAGGTGGGCAAGGGGCACTCCCATCTTCGAAAAAAAACATTTTTTGCCGCAAAACAGTGATATCCCAAGGCACACCTGGAAAGTTGCCGAAGGAGGCGGTTCTTAGGGCGATTCCTAAGAGAGGCTTGGACCTTCCTTTTTAAGCGACGATCGTTCTCAAAATACTTTGGGTGCCAATGGGGATTAGAGTCAATTTGTAACCCTGTCGCCCAAAATCTTCCATCTTTCCAGCCCACGGCGCTGTAAGCCCAAAGTGGAAGGATAGGCGCTCTTGGACTCCGTTGGGTAGCGGGAAGAGATGTCCGGATATACCCTGGTGGCAGGAACGCAGCAACCGCCGTACACTCCGCCTCTTTTTTTTCCAATCCCGCTTTTCCCAAAGAGACAAAAGATCTTTTTTCTTCATCCCAGCCGATGGGAATCCTTCTGGGCAGAGTGAAGAGTTGACTCCCTTTAGGCAGAGGTACTAATTCTGATGGAAGAGGGATGACGAACTGATCTCCAGATCGACCTGAAAGCTTCAGAAAGGGATGGTCTAAGATATTTCCTTCAGGGTCTGATAAGACGAGCCGAGGATATTCAAAACTCATTGTATGAAGTTCTTCAATGATGATGGCAACGGTTGATTCCCCGCCAAGACAAGATGCAGTTTTCGCTATGTGCCATGCACTAAGCGTTTAGCGTTCTTTATTACGTTGGATACTTTCTTTCTCCTTTAGACTTCATCAAGCAGTGCTTGACATTCTTTCTCTTCAAGGCTGCCTTCAAGCGATTCGTTTTTTTCCGTCTCTTCATGTCTAATCTCCCTCCCTACTTTTTCCGAATATCGAGCCTATGAAGTGGAAAGTAGTTCTTAAAATCTACTAACCTGCTTCACCTCCCCGATAAGGACCGACTTCGAACGGCCTTGATATCCTGTACCATGGAGTAAGGAAGCTTCATCTCTCCTCTTCCCACCCCGATGTCCAATTCGCTTTTTTCCATTCCATGATAATCCGTCCCCCCTGTCGACAGGAGACCGTATTTTTCGGCAAGGGATTTATACTGAAGTATTTCCGCCGGAGAATGTTCAGGATAATAGACCTCAATCCCTTTGAGCCCTTCATTGACCAAATGGAGGATGATTTTCTCCAATTCTGAGTAACCATCCATCCCGAGGGTATTTGGATGAGCAAGCACGGCCACCCCTTCGGCCTGGTTGATGAAATGGAGAGCTTCTTTCGATGTAAATCTGAATTTGTCCACATAGGCCGGAGCCCCTTTTTTCAGAAACCGATCGAAGGCTTCTTGAAAGTTTCTGACAACCTTCTTTTCTAAAAGCACATTGGCAAAATGAGGTCGCCCAACCTGCCCTCCTCCAGAGGCTCTTAACACCTCTTCGAAGGTTATCTCGATCCCTAGCTTATTCAATTTTTCGGTGATCTTCGGATTTCTTTCTGCCCTTGCCTTCTGGAGAAATTTTAACCTCTCCGTAAGAAGGGGGTGGTGGATATCGAGAAAAAAACCCAAGATATGCATAGAACCGGGTGAATGGTCCGCACTAATTTCAATCCCTGGGATCACTTCAAAACCAATTCTCTCCCCCTCCAACAATCCCTCCTCACACCCTTCTACAGTATCATGATCGGTAATTGCAATCGCCTGAAGTCCCTTTGCCTTGGCGTATCTCACAATCTCCGATGGACTCAGCACTCCGTCAGAAGCGGTCGTATGAAGATGAAGATCCACATATCCTGTAGGCATTCTTTCAACCCCTTTTCAGAAAGGCGTGATGTGCGAATATAATCCAATTTGAAATTTTATAAATGATGGTCCACTCAATGTCAAATTAAAAACCGATACTTTTTTTCTAGCCCTAATGAGGCGGGTTTATTTTCATTTTTCCACGTTTCGAAGGCGGTGCTTCAACCCAGGTGAATTAATTATTTTTTTCACAAAATGAACGGAATTAATCCTATATGAATATAGTAATATCGTCACAATAACACCTAACACATTGAATACGCAATACAATTTATCTGAAAATAATGCTTGACAAAGCCTTCATGCCTTAGTATATTAGTATAAAAGAGGTGTTAAACCAGGTCAAAAAGGGTGCATGATGTAGAAAGGACCCATTCAGCGGGCAAGGGTTTTAGGTCAAATAAGAAATTGAATAAAACCACCCTTTCCATAGACAAAGAATGGAGAGGGTTTTTTGTACCAAGATGAGAGGGGTAAGATACCGTGAAAAACAATAAGGCCTCAAGTAAAAAAGGAGAAGACTTGACCCTTGAGCCTGTACAATCCTCAACCCTTTTTGCTGAGCCCCCGGCTCCCATTCCGCCTATCCAATCCGCCTCCTACGCTGAGGGCGAGTTAGAAGAGACGATGGAAGATTTCGAGCTTCAGCCGGAGGAAGCTGAATTGGTGGAGGAAGGGGAAGAGATAACACCCGAACCAGTTCCTCAGGAGGAAATTGTCTTTCAGCCTCAAGATATCACTTGGGAATATCTAAAAGGCCTTGAAAAGATTTCCCTCCTGACACCGGAGAAAGAGGTTGAACTGGCAAAAAGGATTAAGGAAGGTGAGCGTCAGGTCAGGATTCTTGAGTCAAAGGTGAATCGCCTAAAAGCCCAATTATACTCCCCATCGGCTCCCAAAAATGGGGGTAAACGTATCCATGCGCGGCAGAATTACAGATCAAAGGGCAAAAACGGCAAGAATGGGAAAGGGTCAAAATCCACTGCTGCAGAAACGCGGGGGAAAAACCTTATTTATAAGGCGACGTTGAACCAATATCAAAGGGCGCTGCTCGACCTTCAACGGGCAAAGAATGAGCTGATCCAGGCCAATCTGCGGTTGGTCGTCAGCATCGCAAAACGATATGCCAATCGGGGACTTTCTTTTCTGGATTTGATCCAGGAAGGAAATCTTGGCCTGATCCAGGCCATGGTTAAATTCGACTATACCAAAGGCTTCAAGTTTAGTACCTACGCCTCCTGGTGGATCAGGGCAGCCATTTTGAGGGCTTTTGCAGAGAAGTCGAGGACGATTCGAATTCCGAACTACCTTTTTGAAATCAAAGGGAAGTTGATGAAATCCTTCAAGGATTTGGTAAAAAAGCTAGGGCGGGAGCCCACGTCCCAGGAATTATCTAAGGAAAGCGGAATTCCTTTACACGATGTGGAGAAAATTCTCAATCTCATTGAAGAGCCAATCTCTCTCGATATGTCTATCGGGGAAGAGGATAGTACGCTTGAAGACCTGATCCCGGACGAAAAGGGCCTCTCTCCCAGTGATTCCTTACTAGAAAAAGATCTCACCCATCAGATCCAGAAGCTCTTGTCCGGCCTCTCGCCGAGAGAAGAAAAGATTCTCCGGCTCCGTTTCGGCATCGGAGAAGACGGGGAATGTACCCTTGAAGAAATTGGCAGGCAGTTTGGTCTCAGCCGGGAAAGAATTCGGCAGATCGAGGCGAAGGCCCTTGATCGATTGAGAGATCCGAAGCGATATAAGGAAATCAAAGAATATTTTGAGTGATTTCTAAAAAGAAAATAAGAAAGGGGCTTCCGTAACTCGATGCGGACAGCCCCTTTTCTTATTCCGGTTGGAAACACTCATTCTTCTATCTGGATGGCCTCCACCGGACAATTTTCAGCAGCTTCTTTACAGGACTCCACTATGCCCGCCGGGACCTCGTCCATCTTGACATGTGCCTTGTCATCATTCATCTCAAAAACTTC
>DASPPQ010000011.1:0-36606 GCA_035625415.1 Thermodesulfobacteriota bacterium | reverse complement strand
GCAAGAAGCGGGGTATCGTTCTCAGTCCTAGGACGTCATTCCGTGCTTGACACGGAACCCAGTCTTTTCAACTGGATTCCCGCTTTCGCGGGAATGACGGCTTGGGGAATAATGTCGAGAAGTATTGGATGCATTACACTGAGAGCGTTTACGGACACGAAACACGGACACGATCACGTTATTTTCAAATGAGAAAGGAGAAAATCATGAAGGTAGGATTTGCAGTTCAGACCAACCAGGGAATCGAGAGTAAAGTCTATGATCATTTTGGTTCGGCACCGGCGTTTATCATCGTCGATACCGAGGGGAAAGATGTTCTGACGGTGAATAATCAGGACTTAAACCATGTTCATGGTGCGTGTAATCCGGTTATGGCTCTGGATGGAAAGAGTGTGGAGGCCATGGTTGTCGGAGGTATAGGCGCAGGCGCCATAAACAAGTTAAACGCCATGGGCGTGAAAGTATACGCCGCAGTGGCTCCAACGGTTAAAGAAAATCTTGAGTTATTAAGTCAAAATAAGCTTGAGGAGCTTTCTGTATACAATGCATGCCGAGCTCATCAGGGGGGATGCGGACACTAAAACGAGTTTCAGGTGGAACAAAAAGATTGCTGCGTAAGTAGGCAGGGTGTTGGCGTCTGTTAACATAAAGGAGGAGATATGCCGATCTATGAATACCGTTGCGAGAAGTGCGGCCAAACGAATGAATTTCTTATTATGAAAAGAGAGGAAGCGCTGCGCTGCAAGCAGTGCGGGAGTGAGGATCTGAAAAAGCTTCTGTCCGCTCACAATACGGTCATCGCCACGTCGCGTGGACCTACTGAACCCGGTTCCGGAGGCTGTTGCGGGACGCCCAATTCATGCGGCACCCCGGGAAGCTGCTGTTTCGGGTAGGTTACCTTTCCTGTCCGGAAGGGGATGACCAAGACATTGAGAGGTCACCCGGCCGTGGTTTTTGCAAAAGGAGGACTTCAGGGTAGATATGCTCATCCAATGTGCAAAATGTGGTAAGAAAATAGAAAAGCAGCAGGGTTACGAACATCAAGGAAAAACATTTTGTGAAGACTGTTATATGGATTTACTATCCCCAAGGCCTGTGATCCATGGGCTGTTCACTCGGCCCAAACTTTTTTGAAGGGGAAGGACAAACTTTCAATATTAACGCCCCGCCAATCGAAGATTGTCCATTACATTGAAGAAAAAGGAGAGGCCGCCGCCGAAGAGATTATAAAGAGTCTTAACCTAACCGAGGAAGAATTAAGAAGAGAATTTGCGGCATTGAGACATATGGAGATTCTTCGTGGAACTAAAAAAGGAGATAAGATTCTTTATGTTTTATTCTCGCAGAAATAAAAGGGAGGGTTTGGAATAACATTCGTTGACATCATACGGCCAAAAAGGAAAACGAGGTGGCATAGGATGAAGGATGAAGAGATTTTGTCGAGTGAAGACCTTACGAAATGCATTGAATTTCACGGCCACATGTGCCCAGGGTTGGCTATCGGATTCCGAGCGGCCCGAACCTTGATGAAACGGTTGGGTGTCCGGAGGGCACCGGATGAAGAGTTGCTTGCGATCGTGGAAACAGATGCCTGTGGGGCCGATTCCATTCAGGTGATCACAGGGTGTACTTTTGGTAAGGGAAACTTCATTTTTAAGAACTACGGGAAACATGCGTTTTCCCTTATGGATAGGAGAGAAGGGAAAGGCGTACGTGTTTGTCTCAGGTCAGATGCTTTCAAGATGGACCCTGTATCTCTTTCTCTTTTGGAAAGGGTTCAAAAGGATGAGGCATCGTCCGAAGAATTAGCCGAATTCAGACGGCTCCAGAAGGAGCGATCCAAGAAAGTTCTTGGGGCCGATGCGGAATCTATATTTAAGATTGAAGACATCATCCCGGATATCCCTCCAAAGGCCCAGATTATGGAGTCTGGAATTTGCGATTTCTGCGGAGAGCCAACCAAGCAAGATCTTTTGCGCAAAGTCGATGGGAAAAAGACGTGTATTCCATGCGCACAGAAAAAAAAGCGCGTTTAGCTGGGAACTCTTGACAAGAGGTTGGTTTGTTGGCATAATTACCAATAGGAGGCTAACGATGGCGATAACATTTCAGGATGCAGAAATAAGAGCAAAAATCATCAAGGCAATGGCCCATCCTGTCCGGCTGATGATCATAGACTTCCTAAAGAAGAAGGAGTACTCTTTTTCCGAAGTATTTAAGCTGTTTGAACTTGATAAATCAACAGTTTCAAAGCATTTGCTTGTCCTGAAAGAAGCTGGCATTGTTTCTTCCAAAAAGAATGGCGCAGATATGATGTACAAACTTGAAGTCCCGTGTGTCACCGACTTTTTTAGTTGCGTCACCGCTGTGATTGAAAGCAATGTGAAGAAGCAGCAAGCGTGTTTGTGCAAGTAAATTTTTTTGTCATAATGTTGGCACATTTGCCAATATACCATCAAATAAGGAGGATTTTCCGTGTTAAAGTATCTGGCTGATAGTTTGGTTTATACATTGATAGGGGTCCAGCCGGGAACCATGTTAGGAGAGGCCCTTGACTTCTTCTTCTACGACACCATGAAAGTTTTTCTGCTCCTGGGCGTCATCATATTCGGAGTTGCGGTGATACGGAGTTTCTTTCCTCCTGAACGCTCGCGAAAGCTTCTCGGCAATCGACGGGAGTACGTGGGTAATTTCCTGGCCGCTTGTTTAGGGATCGTCACGCCTTTTTGCTCCTGCTCGGCAGTGCCTATGTTCATTGGCTTTGTAGAATCGGGATTACCTTTAGGGGTGACTTTTTCCTTTCTGATCTCCTCCCCCACTGTAAACGAAGTCGCTATGGTCATGCTGTGGGGCCTTTTCGGATGGAGAATTGCCCTGATCTATGTTTCCACAGGAGTGATCATTGCCTTTTTTAGCGGTATTGTCATCGGAAAGCTAAAGTTGGAGCATCTTGTAGAAGATTATGTCTACCGGATGAGGATGGGCGAGACCGCAATGGCCGCCCCTATGTGGGCGGAACGGTTTGCTTATGCACGGGATTATACGAAAGATATCCTTAGGCGAGTGTGGCTGTTCGTCCTCATTGGCATCGGACTTGGGGCTTGGATTCACGGCTACGTCCCCATGGATTTTGTGTTGAAGTATGCAGGACCCGGGAATCCCTTAGCTGTCATCGTTGCCGTTTTGATCGGGATTCCTCTGTATTCCAACGCCGCAGGTACCATCCCCATCGTCCAGGCATTGGTAGAAAAAGGATTGCCAATGGGTACGGCACTGGCTTTTATGATGTCCATCGTGGCCATCTCCACACCAGAGATGATTATTTTACGGAAGGTCATCAAGCCGAAGCTCATCGCTATCTTTGCCGGAATTGTGTCTATTGCGATTATCATTGTAGGCTACCTGTTCAATGCCATTTTGTAACTTCCCTTCACCCCCTCTTAAGTTAAGAGGGGGGAGGGGGGGCGTTATAATGCAAAAAAGAAAGGAGAAAAAATGAAGATCGAGATTTTAGGCATGGGATGTTCAAATTGCAAGAAATTGTATCAAAATGTTCTTGAAGCAGTTAAAGAAAGTGGAAAAGAGGCTGAAGTCACCAAGGTTGAGGACATCAAGAAAATTATGGCCTACGGTGTGATGTCCACTCCAGCCCTCGCGATAGATGGGGTGGTGAAGGTGGCAGGCAAGGTTCCAAAAGCGGAACAGATCATGGAGTGGATTAAATAAAGGAGGAAGAAGGAAAAATGCCGATTAAGCCGGTCTTGTTCCATCTTACTGCTGAGGAGGCACTGAAGCTGACAAGAATCCTTTTTGACGAAGACAAAGAAGAAGCCCTCCTATTCATCAAAGAATGTCTAAAACCTCAATTAGATGAGGCAACCCGAGACCATTGAGTTCCGGTCTTCGAGGCTTCGTATAAGCCTTCTCAAAAAGATAGCTTCAGTAAAATTTCCAATAAGAAAGAATGAAAGGGAGGAGGGTTGATCTTAAGCATTACAATTCAACATGCTGCTTCAATCCTATAAAATCACACGTACACTTCCCTGTTTGGCCGATCCGGAAAAGATCCGCGTCATTGCAGAGCTATCTGACGAGATTCCTGAAGTGCTTCCTTATCTAAATACCATCCTCAAGGGATGCATTTACAATCATCCGGCCAATACCTTGACCATTAAGAAAGATGGAAAGCTCTTAACACTTCATTTTAACCATATCACATTGGCCAAGGTCGAGGATGAAAAGGAGGCAGAAGAAATTCTGAAATGGTTGAAGGACCTGATCAACGAAACTTATGAGAAACGAGACCACATCGAGCCCAACTACTCCAAAAGCGCAGACCTGAAAGCGCTGGATATTTTCAAACTTCTTCCAGGGACAAACTGCAAAGAATGTGGCGAACTGACTTGCCTTGCGTTTGCTGTCAAATTGGTAGCCCAGGACATAGATGTTGTGAAATGTGCTCCTCTCTTTTCAGGGGAATTTCAGGGAAAGCAGAAGGTTCTGCTTGAACTTCTTCAGGCCACAGGGCACCTGACTGCCTCTATAGAGACAAATCCATGATCGAGGGGGATGAATGAGATGGTTGAAGAGCGGATTATGAAAAAACTATCTTTTCTGGACCGCTTTCTGACATTGTGGATTTTCCTTGCACTGTTTGTTGGGGTGGGTTGGGGATATCTCTACCCAGGTGTTGTTGGCTTCTGGAATCAATTCCAAGTGGGTACAACGAACATCCCCATCGCTATCGGATTGATTTTGATGATGTATCCTCCGTTAGCCAAGGTGAAATATGAGGAACTCGGGGAGGTGTTTCGGAACTATAGAGTGCTTGCGCTCTCTTTGATTCAGAACTGGGTCATTGGCCCGATCCTTATGTTTGTCTTGGCTATTACCTTTCTTTCGGGTCATTTTGAGTACATGGTCGGGTTGATTCTAATTGGGTTAGCCCGTTGCATTGCCATGGTGATTGTCTGGAATGATCTTGCTTCTGGTGACAGAGAGTACTGCGCCGGGCTTGTTGCATTTAATTCTATTTTCCAGGTTCTTTTTTTCTCCATCTATGCTTACATCTTCGTCACGGTCGTTCCACCCTGGCTGGGGTTAAAGGGGATGGTGGTCAAGATCACGATTGGCCAGATTGCTGAGAGTGTGTTCATCTATCTTGGAATCCCTTTCATCGCCGGTGTCCTTTCTCGGCTTATCGGGCTTAAAACAAAAGGGCGTCAGTGGTATGAGGAAAGATTCATCCCTAAAATCAGCCCGATCACTTTGATCGCCCTTCTCTTCACCATTCTGGTCATGTTCTCTCTTAAAGGTGAGTTTATCGTACAGCTTCCCTTGGACGTGGTTAGAGTTGCCGTTCCGCTGTGCATCTATTTTGTCATTATGTTCTTCGTCTCCTTCTATTTATCGATGAAGGTTGGAGCCACTTACGAGCAATCCACCACTTTGAGTTTTACGGCTGCATCAAATAATTTCGAACTGGCGATCGCCGTAGCCGTAGCAGTCTTCGGAATCAACTCAGGGCAGGCCTTTGCGGCTGTGGTTGGCCCGCTGGTGGAGGTGCCCGTTTTGATCAGTTTAGTCAATGTTGCTTTATGGTTTGAGAGAAAGTATTTCCCTTACGCCGTGGAGACTCCGACTGGAATCTGTCACTTGACCTGTCAGCCCTGAGTATTATAGATGGGCATATTGAGGTGAGCTTCGAACCACGAGGAAATGGGTAGTGAAAGAAAAAAGGAAAATCCTATTCGTCTGTGTTGAAAATGCCCGGCGAAGTCAAATGGCGCAGGCGTTTGCTGAGATCCTTGGAAGAGGGAAATTGGAGGTTTACAGTGCAGGATCCTGTCCTTCCCTTCAAGTTGACCCGCTGGTTATCGAAGTGATGAAAGAGAAAGGGATTTATCTCTCGATCAAGAAACCGAAGGGACTGAACGATCTTCCTCCTGTCGAGATGGACTATCTTATCACAATGGGGTGTGAAGAAAGATGCCCTGCTGTTCTTTCAAAAAGAATCATAGAGTGGGAGATCCCTGATCCCAAAGGAAAATCGATAGATGTCTTCAGGAATGTCAGGGATATGATCGAGGAGAGGGTTAGCGCTCTGCTCGAAGAAGTCGAATAGAGATGGGTTAGACTCAGGTTTGAGGTGATTGTTACAAGGATCCTGGAGTTGCTTGCTTTAAGGTCAAGCTTAAGTTAGAGATTGATTTAAAGGTTTCTTATGCTACGAAAGCACAAATTAATAATTCTTGTTCCATCGGCGCTGCTCATCCTGATTTTTCTAGGGGTGCCTCCGTTGAACATGGCCCATCGGTTAGCGGGTGGGATCCCTCTTGCCGATGGCAAGCAAGCCCACTTGGCCAATCACTGTCCGTTCCGTTCGCTGATTACTCACGACGACCCAACTGTCGTAGTTTTAAATTTAACTCCACTGCATCAAGAATCGATGCCTACATTCGATATCCACGTTTTGGATCCTGACTCTATTCATTCGAACATAACCATCAATTCTTTTCCGCTTCGCTGTTAATTTCTGGTCAAGGCAATTCGTCCCTTTAATTATTTACAGAATCGTTTTCCTCACCCTGCCCTCTCCCCACGGGGGAGAGGGGACGGTGAGGGGGCGCTCTTTAGAGATCAAGACTTACATTGCATGCAAAGGAGATTTGAAATGGAAAAGCAAAAAAGACCAGATAACAGTAGAGGCAAGAGATTTGCATGGATGAGCGCTATTTTCTTATCGTTCATCGTGGCTTTTGAAATTGCCATTATGATCAGTCCTTTTGCGTTCTTTTTCTATGCAGCATTCAACCCATTTTTGCTCGCTCTGAATCAATCTTGGGTGACTCGGTGGCTGACAACCTTTTTTCTTCCTCACATGGTCGTTCCACCAAACGGTCCATTAATAGTTATTCGTATATTGGGATCTGTGTTCTTTGTGTTTGGCATGCTGGTGTTTTTCGTCTGCGCTGGACAGGTATATCTGGGCAAGTTGCTGAAGAAGGGTGTTGCCACAAAAGGATTGTACACCTTTATTCGCCATCCTCAATATCTCGGCCTTGGGTTGGCAGCTTTGGGACTGGCTATCATGTGGCCCAGATTCCTAACACTGGCGCTTTTTGCGGTCATGCTCTTTCTGTACTACCTTCTTGCCAAAGACGAGGAACGCCGGATGATCAATCGTTTTGGGGAGAGCTATATTGCATATATGAATCGGACAGGAATGTTTCTCCCACATTTCATTGAGAGAGCATTGATAGGAAGCTCAAAGTCACGGCAACGTTTAGGTTTCGGAAAAGCCTTTGTCATATTTCTGGTACTTCTTATAGTCATTGTGGGAAGTGGATTTGTTTTAAGAGCCTATACAGTTCACCACCTTCCATTGGAGCAAGTCAACGGTGTTGGTGTGATCACCATCACAAAAGAAGATCTAATAACGGCAAAACAACTGATTCCTTCCGTGCTTCAGGATCCTGCCATTGCTTCAAAGTTGAAACCAATCGAAAATAGCAATGCCCATCGCCTCCTTGTCTATTTCATTCCGGTTGACTACGTGATGCAGGGTATGATTGCTAATACAGGCGGTGAATGGAAACTGTTCGAACAGCATAAAACCATCGGTATGATTACTGAGTATATTTTTCATCCCTTCAGTCATTTGAAGGAAGGGCACGCTCATCACCCTGGCATGCAAGCTCACAATTTAAGCATGCATGACAACCCATCAATGAAACGAAGAATCATCTTCATTGAAGTATCTGCGGGGAGTAGAGAACTTACATCCCCATTTGATGATTTCGACATCAATATCACGCGGAAGCCGCTCTTCTTCGTTGACGTCCACCTCCACACGGGAGAAATTGTTCAAGTACAAAATACTCCGACAGGGAGCGGATGGGGCACTGTGCCAACTCCGATGTTCTGATTAGGACATGGTGCGGGGGTTACTTACTGATCAATCTATAATTGTGTGAACATTCGATTCCCATTCTTTAGGCCACTAATGAAGTGGTGTCATTCCGGCGAAAGCCGGAATCCAGGGTTTCCAAGAGTCTCTGGATGCCGGATCAGGTCCGGCATGACGAACCAAGGATTTTATGAACAGGCTCTCTCAATAGGCAAGGCTCCAACCGATGATGTCCATATTATTATGGATCCATTAATAAGAGTGTCGTTTTGGGGCAAGCTTTGATTTGAGATCAAGGAAGCATCGATAGAAGAGATTTGGTATACTATAATTGTCAAAGCGGATTCCTTAATGGAACAATCCCAACACCCTAATCCAGCCCCTTCATTGCTCCACCTGTTCACTTCCTTCTTAAAACTGGGTGCTACGGCGTTTGGTGGCCCGGCCATGGTTGCTTATATTCGGAACATGGCCGTTGACAAGAAGCACTGGCTCGATGATCAATCCACTCGCGATGGGGTTGCCCTTTGTCAGACGATCCCCGGGGCCACCGCGATGCAAATGTCTGCCTACGTAGGCTTAAGAGCAAAGGGAGTGGCGGGTGCTGCAGCAAGTTTCATAGGATTTGGCCTCCCTGCCTTTCTTTTCATGACGATCCTGTCAGCCCTCTATGCCCGGACCCACACGTTACCTGCTGTCGTTTCCGGATTTAACGGACTTCAGGCTATTGTTGTTGCGGTTGTTGCCAATGCAGCTTTGTCATTTGGGAGGTTTTCTATTAAAGACTGGAAGAACATTATTAATGCGATAATCGCTGCAAGTCTATTTGGGTTAAAGATCAATCCCATTCTGGTCATTATCATAGCTGCCTTTTTAGGTCTGATCCTTTATAACAGACAACCTCTTCCTTCTTCAGTGAGTCCCGCGAAAAAGGCACACGCTCCAAAATCTCTCTTTTTATTATTATTAGCTACAGCCATCGGATTTGGATCGCTTTACCTCTTAGACCGAAGGCTATTCGATCTTGCAACACTCATGTTCAGGATAGATTTATTTGCCTTTGGAGGTGGATTCGCCTCTGTTCCTCTCATGTTCTACGAAGTTGTTCAAGTACGGTCCTGGGTGGATGGTCCAACCCTTTTGAATGGCATTGTTCTTGGACAGGTAACGCCAGGGCCCATTGTCATTACAGCGACCTTTATCGGGTATTTGTTGAGAGGCCCTCTCGGAGGGCTGGTTGCCACCATCTGTGTATTCTTGCCTTCTTTCATGATGGTTGTTGGAATCGTGCCTTACTTTGACCGGCTGCGGAGTTCGCTGTATTTCAAAAAGGTTATTACCGGTATACTATGCTCTTTCGTAGGGCTCCTCTTAACGGTAACGATTCGGTTTGCAGTGGATATTCCCTGGGACCTTGCCCGGCTTCTTCTTTCAGTCGCAGCCTTCATCGCCCTGATCTTGAAGGTTGATATCCTGTGGGTCGTCCTTGCAGGAACGGTGGTTTCGTTAATTGTCCTATAGATGCGTTGCTTCATAGGGAGAAGGAAGGATGGTCCATTTGATGCCTTCAAAGAATTTTCTTCGCTGGACAAAAGAGTTCGGGCACGCCTTCCTGGTGTTGGTTGCTACCATTGTTATCCCCGTTCTTTTAGGGGAGTTTGCGTTTATGAGAGGCTGGGAGGCAATTTACAGGGGATTGTTCCGGTTTTCCCGAATTGCTTTTTTCCTCTGCATTCCTCTCCTTTTATTATCCCCAATCTTCAGTAAGCTTGGATCTGTTATGCGAAGAAGAAAAGGGATTTTTGTTCAAATTAATGGAAAACAAGAATTGGAAATCCGTCCTATAAAACATTGGGTCTTCCGGCCTTTTCAGGGTATTGGTATCGGACTTCTTTTTGCTGCAAAACTCCTTGGCATTCTTCAGATCGTTACGGGATCGAACACCACAGCCCCTCTCTTTTTACCCCGAAGCCAGTTTCAGCCCGGACGATTCTTGATCGCCACGGGGGTCACAATTCTTGTCGCTCTCCTCCTTTCGACCCTCTGGACTATGGACGATCTGGGAATCAGGTACTTCAACCGGAAGGATTATGAAATCAAAATGGTTGGAAAATATGTGGGGACAATCATGCCCATTGTCTTCGGGCTTTACGGTATACTCAGCCTCTTTGGTGAATTTCCAAAAGTCGAGGCCCTCCTCTACCTATTTCAGGTGGTTGTTATCTTATATCCCCCTTTCGCGGTCTTCAGCGTCTTTCATGGTTATTTCGTCCGGGGAAGGGCAGAAGATCTATCAAAGAGATTGAATGTCGAAAAAAGCAGTATTCTCCACTGAACAAGCCGCGACAAAAACAGGCAAAGGAGAAGATGAAAGATCCCGCAAGGGCCACTGCCGTCAATTTTCGCTTCCAAAGGCTCCTCGAGGTCTATGAGTTGATTCCCCATTACATCTGGCAGAGGGAATTGAGAGAGCACAATCCCTGGATCTCCGGAGTGATTACAACCTCTGTTCTCATCGGTGGATTCGCTATGCGGTATATCGTGATTTATGCAGGACAGATGGCCCAGGTTATTTCTTAGAAGGATAAAGACACGGAAACCATCCCTATTTTTTCCCTATCCAGTGTTTTAAACGGCTCCAAAGAGTGAGTTTCTCGAAGACATAAAGCCCCTCCCGTATTCTCAGATAAACCTTTTGGCCCATCTTCAATTCTTTGGGGGAGCGGTAATCGGGATTGCAGGCCATCACCACTTCACCTCCTTTGGTTCTGACAAAGCCAAGGGTGAGGGGCGAAACGAACCCTTCGGGTGTGGTGTAAAGGGTGGTGAAGGTCTCCAAAATTCCGACTCCCTCCGAGGAAGCAGGGGCGTTACTCTTCTTCGAAGCGCTGATTTCTGGATGATAATCAGGACTCCAGCCCTCCTTCGCGATTCGCTTTCGGTCAGTCCTTTCAAGAATGGTGACTAAAGTATTATTCGCGAACCCTCCAATGCTTTGGGCCAATCCGATTTCCGCTCTCTTTAGTTGTCTTTCTTTCCCCGCCTCCCCGCTGAGTTGATAGACGATCTCTACCAACTGAGCAAGGCCCGAGGCACCTACCGGATGTCCTCTTGCCTTCAGCCCTCCGGACGGATTGATGGGAAGCCTTCCTCGAAGATGAGTCATTCTTTCTTCTAAAGCCTTCCATCCTTTCCCGGCTGAGAAAAAGCCCAAATCTTCTGTCCCGATGATTTCGAAGAGGGTAAAGGCATCATGGACCTCTGCAAATTGGATATCCGAGGGGTTGAGCTGGGCCATGGTGTACGCCTTCTGAGCCGCTTCTTTGGTCGAGTTGAAGGAGGTGAACGAAGTTCGATGTCTCACTGCGGCCGTATCCGTGGCATGGCCGATACCGGAGACCTTGATCGGGGTAAGTTGGTTGGTGAGGACAATGGCTGAGGTGCCGTCTGTAATCGGTGCGCAATCATAGAGGCGGAGAGGGTAAGAGATCATCTGGCTCTTCAGGTAGTCTTCTTTGGTAATGATTTTTCTGAACTGAGCGTAAGGATTCAGGTAACCATTGGAGTGATTTTTGATGGCTACCTGAGCGAGAATGTCCTCAAGTTTCAGCGGTGAAAGATTAAATTCCAGGGCATATTTTTGCGCAATCATAGCGGCTAAAGCAGGCATGGTGGCACCGTACCTTCGCTCGGAACGATCAATCACCTCCGAGAGAATCCGAGTGGTCTTCGCCGTGGGGAGGTGAGTCATTTTTTCGCCGGCGAGGACAAGGGCATGTTTCATGTGGCCGGATGCCACCGCGTAGAAGGCCGCCTCAAAAGCGCCTGCACCCGTTGAGGAAGCAGTCTCCACTCGTGTAGAGGGAATTCCAGTCAACCCAACGGTGTCCGCCAAAAGTGTGGCAAAATTAGAATCCCCGACAAATTCCTCAACACTCATCACCCCTAAGTAGATTGCATCGACCCGCTCCAATTGGGCTTGTTTCAAGGCTGAGGAGGCAGCCTCGGCCATCATCTTTTCAAGGGGCTCTTTGGATCTCCCGAATTTTGTCATGCCCACGCCTGAAATATAGACGTCCATGAGTCTTTTCCATCCCTTTATTTGAATCTTACAACAAAAAATTTCGTTTTAATAGGTAGATTTATGGCTAAAACTCATCCTTCTTAACAAGGGCTTGAAGAGGTTTTCTATCCTCAATATGGGTTAAAACTGGGGGCCGGATGAGATACATTATTTATGTAACTCATTAAAATTATTGCGATTCTACTTGTGAAAAAAAATATTTTGACCTTCTTGAGAATGAATATTATATTAATTCTAGACGGAAGGGTGGATATAATATACTCGTGGTGGCACGAGCAAAGATAATTAAGGAAGCGCCCCACCTCTAAAACCTAGATTAAATTCTAGTTTGACACTAAGAATAAAGTCCACAGGCACAGAGATATGGACGAGATCAATTATCAGAAATTCTTGACGACCAAGATCGGCGATCTGGAACTGGATGTCGACGAAAGTTTAGCATCTCCCCTCAAGAGATTGAAGAAGGAACTCAGAGAACATCGAATTCTCCTATGGCCTGACTTCTATTTTGGAAATGAGTGGGGATGTGTAAACAAGAGGATTTCTATCAGCATCCCTTTCTATTTAGCCACGCCCGACTTGGAAGATCTTGAAGGAGATACACCGACGAATGATGAGATGATAAAAATTCTCCGGCATGAAACAGGCCATGCGGTGAATTATGCCTATAAACTTTGGCAGCGAAAGGATTGGAAGGAAACGTTTGGGGATTTTCATAAGAAGTATCGGGATGGGTATCTCTACCGAGTAAATCCCTGGTCGAAGAGTTATGTCAGGCACCTCCACTATCTCGGGGATCCTCACTACGCTCAGAAGCATCCCGATGAGGATTGGGCGGAGACCTTTGCCATCTGGCTCGACCCCCGGTCCCATTGGGGAGTGAAATATCGAAACTGGCCGACCGCGCTGGAAAAATTGTCGTACGTGGATCGGTTGATAGAAGAGATTGCCGGGAGAGAACCTTTGAATGGGGAAAAGAAACAAGATGGAATGTATACGATGATTGAAGAGACGGTATCGGAGTGGTGGGGATTAGACGGGGAAATCCTGGATCAAGAACTCCAAGAATATCTGACCGATATGAACGAGCTCTTTGTGAAACCGGGGAATGGATGGAGAAATCTTCTTCCGGCGTGGAAGTTTATTCGGAAGCACGCAAGACCCCTGACCGAACAGGTGAGTCTCTGGATCTCAGGGTCCAACAAACACACTGTTCGAAAAAGGCTTCGCCAATGGGAGGCTATCTGCAAAAATGAATCGCTGGGGTACCTTCCTGAAGATGAAGAAAAGAAGATGATCGAATTGACCACCCTCCTCACCTACTATGTTGTAGATGGCGTTCATCACTTCCGCAATTGATCTCATTTTGCGAAAATGCTGCAAAATGCCCCATCCTGTGCCTGCCTGCCGGTAAGGAAGGGCAGCTTCACTCTTCTCGCCGGTCGCCCTCACCCCGAAGCTAACCCTAAGCATCTATACTGGCCTGTCGAGGGATTGACTTAAAACTCGCGGTTAGGTAAAAAGGGAAGGTGGATCGGTTCAAAATCCCTTTATTTCCCGCTATTTTCTTTTTCCTTCTTTCTTTCCCTCTTTCAACCGTTCAAGCCACGGAATATTATGCCCTCCGCGTCGCCGGGTCTGACTGCACTCTCTGCCACGCGGACCCTAAAACAGGGTCATTGGATCAGGTAGGAGCCCAATTCCAGGAACACGGGTATCGATATCCCCTGACTTGGAATGGGGTATTCTTCCACTTTCTTGGAGCATTCACCCTCTTTCTTTTGCTCTTTGGCTTTTATCTTCGATATCGCTTCTGGCGTCGCGGAAAGGGTGAAGGGAAATGGAGCCGGTTGAGGGAGAGATGGAAGGGCCTGTTCATCTACGTCGTGGGACACCGTGGAGTTTTGAGAAGCCCTTTCCCCGGGATAAGCCACCTTCTTCTCTTTTGGTCTTTCGTCATCTTGAGTTTTTCGATTCTCATCGTCCTCGTTCAGGAATATTTATCCTTCCCCCTCTTGGGAATCAGATTCTTTGGTTTCAAATCCTATCCCTATTACCGTTCGATTTTAGATCTGATGGGTATCCTCGGATTGATTGGGACGATATCCCTCGCCTGCAGAAGGTACCTCGGGAGACCCAAAGAGTTGGACAATCAACGAACCGATGCCATCTCCCTTCTTCTTCTCTCTTTTGTTTTTCTGACAGGTTTTTCATTAACAGGAGTTCGGAATCAAATTTACCAATCGCCCTGGTCCCAATGGGCGCCCGTGGCTTCGTTCACGGGACGGATTCTAAAATTTTTTTTTAAAGAAGAGGCTAGCCTGAAAGCCTGTTTTTCTGCGCTCTGGCGGGCACATATCTTCCTTTCTTTAACCGTTTTATCCTATATTCCTTTCTCAAGAATCTTTCACCTTTTTTCTTCTCCTCTCAGCATCTTCTTCAGAAATTTGGATGCCAAAGGAGCTTTGGCCTCCATCGATCTGGAGGCTTCAGAGACCTACGGCGTTGGAAGGATGGAAGAGTTTTCACGGAGAAATCTTTTGGAACTGGACGCCTGCATGCGGTGCGGTCGCTGTCAGGAGGCGTGCCCGGCCCATCTTAGCCAGAAACATCTCAATCCCAAAAAGGTCATACAGGACTTAAGACACCATATGGAAAGGTCCTCAAGAGAGAGAGACCGACTTCACCTCATCGGTGATGTGATAGTCGAAGAAGTCATATGGGAATGCACCACCTGCCGGAACTGTCTGGAGCATTGTCCGGTTTTTATCGAACCCATGGTCAAGCTGATTGACCTCCGGAGAAATCTTGTCCTCCATCATGGCAAGATTCCGAGAGAGACCCATTTCGCCTTTCGGAATCTTGAACGAAAGGGAAACCCCTGGGGGTTCGATCCGGAGAAGAGGATGTGGTGGACGAAGGAATTGGGAGTGAAAAATGTTAGCCCGGGAGAAAAGGTAGATATTCTGTTCTGGGTTGGATGCTACGGCTCTTATGACGACCGAAATATTAAGGTGGCCACTTCCTTGATTCACATTTTAAACAGAGCCGGCTTGGATTTCGGTGTGCTCGGAACTTCAGAATGGTGTTGCGGCATTGACCTAAGAAGAATGGGAAGCGAGTATCTCTTTCAGGTCAATGTGGAAAAGAACATGAATCGACTTCGGCAGGTGAAGTTTCAGAAAATCCTCACCACTTGCCCTCACTGTTTTAATACGCTGAAGAATGAATACCCACAATTTGGGGCCAACTTTGAAGTAATCCATTATACGACTCTGTTAGAGGAGCTGATTCAAAGCGGGAAGATCGCTATGACTTACGGGGACAGGGTTAGAAAGATAACCTATCATGATTCTTGCTACCTCGGTCGCTACAACGGTGGTTATGAACCGCCTCGAAAGATATTGACAACGATACCCGATGTTACACTTATAGAGATGGAGCGAAGTCGAGAGAAGAGCTTCTGCTGTGGAGGAGGCGGATGTCACATGTGGATGGAAGAGAAGGCAGGGAGGCGGATCAATGAGACGCGGGTGAAGCAGGCAGAAAGCACAGGGGCCGAAATCTTGGCCACGGTTTGTCCCCTCTGCATGATCTCCCTCGACTCGGCGGTCAGGGTATTGAACCTAGATGGGAGGATTCGGGTAATGGACATTCTGGAACTGGTCGAAGAGAGAGTGAAATCGGGAGAAAATGGGGATTGCTGATTGCGGAATGTGGAATTAAATCCGATATCCGAAATTTACAATTTGTAATAGGACATTTCGCAATCCGAATTCCCTGCCCGCCCGAAGCCGCTTCGGCGAAGGCAGGCGAAATCCGAAATTCAATCACAGGATCACCGTTTTTTTGATGATCTTGATAATCTCGGCTGGTTCATCGATCAACTGAAGGATTTCCAAATCTGAGGGTGAGATCTTTCCCTCCTTCAGCACCACTTCCTTCATCCAGTCCAACATGCCTTTCCAATAGTTTGACCCAACCAAGATCACGGGAAAAGGTCTAATCTTGTGTGTCTGGATGAGTGTCACCGCTTCAAACAGCTCATCCATAGTTCCGAACCCGCCGGGAAGAATGATATAGGCGACCGCGTATTTGACAAACATCACTTTCCGGACGAAGAAATAGCGGAAGTGCAGAGTGATGTTGGCATAAGGATTAGGCTTCTGTTCCTGCGGAATTTCGATGTTGAGGCCGATGGAATTGCCTCCGGCAGAGGCAGCGCCCTTGTTGGCCCCTTCCATGACGCCGGGCCCTCCTCCCGTGATCACGCCGAATCCGTTCTCCGCAAGGAGCCGGCCAATTTGCTCCGCCTTCTCGTAGACTTCATCCCCGGGTTTGACTCTCGTGGATCCAAAAATGCTTACCGATGGATGGTATTTCCCGAGGGCTTCGAACCCCTCCACAAATTCTGCCATGATGTGAAACATCCTCCAGGATTCACTGGCAGCAATCTCGTTGATCACGTACAGTTGATCCACCATGTTTCCTCCTTTTCCCGCGATTCGCGACTCGTGCGTCATGACTAGGAAATCAATTTCATTGATTAATTTGAGATTTTATATTAGGTGAAAGAGAGTTTAAAGTCAATGAGCATAAAGAAAAGTTACAACCGAATCCCTCCTACCCTCCCTTTGCAAAAGGGAGGAATTCCCCCTCTTTGGTGTCATTTTTCTGCCTTTAGGCAGGCAAAGAGGGGTTAGGGGAGATTTTCATAACAATATGTCGTTTCAATTGTGGCTCATTAAAGGTTGTTGGGGGGATGAGGACTTGAAGATTGAACAGGCTGATGACTCGATACGTAGGTGCAAGGAGTTGAAGGAGAGCGTCATGAAAGCAAAGACCGCATTTTTTCTGATATTGTTGATCGGTGTGCTTTTGTTGAAGGTACCAGGAGAATGCCTAGCCGGGGTAGTCGTTGAACAGGTGGTGAGGGATAGGGACGGAATCTCCTCAAGGGCTTTGCTCTATTTTTCGGACTCCCGATTTCGAGCAGATCATGAGCCGCGCGGAATGACAACGATCCTGGACTTCAAGGGTGATGGGTTGATGATGATTGACCACCGGTCCAAGAGTTATGTCGAAGTCAAACTTTCCCAGTGGGAAAGAGAAGTAGCAAAGCGGCTCAAAAAAGAATTTCCGAGGATAAAACCCAAGGAGAGGAAGATCGCCGTCAGAAAGACCGGCCGAACGGCTGTCATCAATGGTTTTCAGACGGAACAGATTGAGGTCTTGGCAGACGATGAGCTGATTGAAGAGAACTGGGTGACTCGCGACGTGGAGATGAAAGAGATAGAAAAAGTGATGGATCGAGTGGCCCAAGGGTTTTCAAAAGATTTCAGGCTCGGGATGAAAGAAGGCCGAGAAATCTATGAGAAGCTCAAGCCTTACGGGTTTCCCATTTTGATCAAAGACCACGCGGTCACTTATGGGTTGGGGCCGATTGACCGGGTAGAAGTCAAGAAAATCGAGAAGAGGGAATTGAAGGATGATGTTTTCCTTCCGCCTGCCGACTATCAAAAAATTATCCCGGAGCCGTCAAAAAAGTAGGGAAGGCGACAGTAACCTCTCGGACGCAGTTGGATCGAAGTGGTCTCCCCTCCGAAACCTTGGCCGGGACGTGCCCCGTAAGCCACGCCTTGCAGGCCGGGTCAAGTGGCACAATATGAAAGGAAACTGCACTTCCGGGAAGCCCCGGCCTGTGGCAAGAGAGCTTCACATTGCGGATCATTAGCCACCCCGATCCTGAAGATAGGATTTCCGAGGGATTACGGGCGATAGTTGATTTTTGGATGATGGGTGTTAGTATAAGAAAGAGGGAGCATTTTTTGGAAGAGGAGGTTTCCATGATGTCATTAGTCAGTAAACCCGCCCCAGATTTTGAGTTGGAAGGCTATTTTAACGGACAATTCAGCCGGTACAAATTATCGGATTACAGAAAGAAATGGGTCCTTCTCCTTTTTTATCCCCTTGATTTTACCTTTGTCTGCCCCACGGAAGTGCTTAACTTCTCTTCGGCCGCAGAAAAATTCACCAAGCTCGATTGCCAGATCTTCGGAATCTCGGTGGACTCCGTTTATGTCCATAAGGCCTGGGTGGATACCAAGCGGGAGGATGGGGGCCTCGGCGGCAGCCTTAACTATCCGCTTCTTTCCGACCTGAATAAAGTGACGGCACGAGATTACGGAATCTTGATGGAGGATGAGGGGGTTTCCCTTCGAGGACTTTTCTTGATCAGTCCGGAAGGGGTAATCATGCACTCCACGATCAATAGTCTCTCTGTTGGTCGCTCCGTAACGGAAGCCATGCGAGTTATGAAAGCCTTCCAATTTGTCAGCTCCCATGAAGGTCAGGTTTGTCCTGCAGACTGGGAAGACGGGAAAGACACGATGGTTGCAAATTCTGACGGTATGAAAGAATACCTCACGAGCCACTAATTTGGACAAATAAATCGGATGATACCGAATTTGACGAATATCCGATTTATTCGGTCACATTCGGTCTATTCGTAGACAGAGGAGCGGGATGGAACAGTTAGAAAGATGGTTTCGGGAGAAGCAGGCGGAGAGAACGATCAACGCTTTGAAGAAGAATAATTTTGAAGCCCTCTATGTTTCAGATTCGAAAGCCGCAGTTGAAGCAGTGATGGAACAGATACCCGATGGAGCCACCGTAGGAGCAGGAGGATCCGTTAGCCTTACTCAGATTGGATTGTTAGATTCATTAAAGAATCGGAAGATCCAGCTCATCTTACCTTTACAACAGGCGCGAAGCGATGAAGAAAGGCTTGAATTGTTCCGTAAATGTTTTTTCGCGGATGTCTTTCTTGCAAGCACCAATGCCGTGACAGAGGATGGAAAATTGTATAATGTGGATGCCACCGGCAATCGGGTGGGAGCCATGTTCATCGGACCGAAGAAGACGATCATCGTCTGTGGAGTGAACAAGATCGTCAAGGATCTCGAAGCCGCAGAAAAAAGGGTCAGAGAATGGGCAGCTCCACAGAATGCAAAGCGGCTGGGCCGAAAGACCCCGTGCGTTGAGACAGGAGTTTGCTCGGATTGCAGCTCATCGGATCGGATCTGTAATATCTATGTGACCCTGGCCAAAAGGCCCGCTCGCACCGAAGTGGTCGTGATCATGGTAGGAGAGGATTTGGGGATCTAATCTGGAATGCGGAATGCAGAATGCGGATTGCGGAATTGATTAATCTTTAGGCTTTGAGCTTTCAGCTTTGAGTTATGCGCGCTGCGCCTTGTCCAGGAGGATCCGAGCATCGACGGCAATAGCCCCTTTTTCAAGAACCTTCACAGGATTGATATCGATCCCTTCGATTTCAGGGAAATCCGTCACTAACTGGGAAAGCCTTAGCAGGTTTTCAATGAGCGCCCTGATGTCGAGAGGCTTTTCCCCCCGAATACCTTTGAGAATGGCCGATGTTTTCAAATCCGAGATCATCTCCTCGGCCTCGGAACGGTTAATCGGAGCTACCCGGAGTGAAATTTCCTTGAAGACCTCTACATAAATTCCCCCCAATCCAAAAAGGAGCACAGGACCGAAGGAAGGATCGTGTTTCGCTCCTAAGATGACCTCCTTTCCTTCTGAGACCATCTTCTGAACCAATACTCCGGACGAAGGCCCTTTTACAAGTCTTTTCATCTTGTCATAAGCTTCCTCTGCTTCTGATTCTCGGTTGATATTGAGCACGACCCCCCCGACATCAGACTTGTGCGAGATTTCCGGAGAGGCGATCTTAAGGGCGACGGGAACTCCTATTTTATTCATCACCTTTTTCAAATCCTCTTTTTGGTTGACAGCTTGATAATCCGCCACCGGAATGCCGTAGGCCTGGAGAACTTCGAAAGCCTCGGTAAGGAGGAGATCTCTACCCTCTCCTCGGGCCGTTTGAAGAAGCGATTTGACCCGGCCACGGTCCACGCGATAGGCAATCGGCTTTTCCTTCAAAACGTTCTGCTTCCGGTAATATTCCCTCGAAACTGCCAAAGCACTTAGCGCCTCACTGGGCTCCGTGAAGATGGGATAGTCGAACGTCCTCTTGATAAACGCCAGTTCTTCTTCTTCGGTAAAGTAACAGAGCGCCACCGGCTTTTGATGACGGAAGGAGAGTTCCTTTACCGCATGAATCAACCTGCGGGAAGGCTCTTTTTCCTCTCCTGCGGAGCCATGCTGGAAAAGGATTCCGTCCACACCCTTAATTCTTAGAGCCTGATCAAGGATCTTCGTATACAGGTCGAAGTCGAAAAGATCCCCCAAATCGAGAGGGTTGGTGGGTTGGATCACTTTTGCTCTGAAGTAACTTTGAATTCGTCCTGTAAAGTTCTTTGCCAGGGGAAAGAGTTTGAAGCCGTAGCGTTCCGCAGAATCCGCGGCGACGATGGCAATGCCTCCGGAGCGCGAAAGGACGATCAGGTTATTTCCCTTCATGGGTGGAAGGGAGAGGATCTTTACAGCACTGGCAAAGAATCGAAAATCTCTTGCCCTGATGATATCCGCCTGCCTCAATGCCGCGTCGACCACTCGATCGTCGTTCGCCAAAGCCGCCGTATGAAATTTGGCGATATGGTGGCTTCCTTCTCCAATATTGGCCTTGTGGAGGATAATCGGCTTGGAGGTGGATCGGGCAATCTCCATTAATTCCCTTCCTCTTTCAAGGCCCTCAAGGTAAAGACCGATGATTTCTGTCTGCGGGTCTTGGATCACATATTTGAGGTAATCAATCTCATTGAGATCCAGTTTGTTCCCCATGCTCACCATCTTGGCTATCCCCACATTGGCGCTGGCAAGGAGGTTGAAATAGGAGATGGTTACCCCGCCGCTCTGAGCGAGGACGGAGACTTTCCCTTTGTTGACCGCTTCCTGCATCAGCTTGACGAAGGGGACGACAAAACCGTTTTCAAGATTGATGAGCCCGATTCCATTCGGCCCGACGATTCGAATCCCCCACTTCTTGGCAATCCGAAGGATCTCTTGTTCTAAACGGGCCCCCTCCTCGGAATATTCCCTGAACCCGCCTGATTCAACGACCGCCCATCGAATCTTTTTCCGGCCGCAGGCTTCCAGTATCCCTGGGATCGTGGAAGCAGGGGTGAGGATCACCGCCACATTGATCCCTTCTCTGAGATCCTCCATAGACGTATAAATTTTTCTTCCGAAGAGAATTCCTTCTTTCTTACCTACGATGAAGATCTCGCCATTGAATTGGAATTTGAAGAGGTTTTCAACGATGATTCTGGCCAGATTGTCAGGCCTTTCTGAAACGCCGATGACGGCCACCGATTTCGGATAAAAGAGTTGTTCCACTTTTTGTTCCTCCTCCAGGGGAAAATATATACCGGAGAAAATAGGTTTTCAACAAAAAAAGGTATCTACAACTGGAAGAAATGGAAAAAAATGTTGAAAATTGGCGACATGCTGTGTATAGTGAAGTGATGGAGCATAAATGGTTAGTCAGGTGCCTTATTCTTTTTTTCCTGTTTCTTGTGATTTCCCCAAGTTTTCATCATCACAATCATTTTGGTACCGATCCCGATTGCCATTTATGCATGCTAAGCCTCCATCGTTCGCAGTTTATTCTTCAGGATACCTTCCAGCTCCCGGCGCCAATCTCCGAGAAACTACCTCTGTTGTTGCAAGGGCGAGATATCTTATTCTCCATAGATCGGAGCGTTCTTTCCAACCGATCGCCTCCCGCATAAATGACAAGACCAGAATATAATTCCTCAATGTCATAGGATCATGTGATGTCCATCAGTCTCTTTTTTCTTGTTGATGATCACAGGACATGGAAATAATCCTCTCTTAAATCGAGGTATCGAATGCATGGAGGGATCAAAATGAAAGCAATTCTTATTTCGATCATTATGGTCTTTGTCTTTTATTCCAGTGGGTTCGCCCAGACTTTGGAGGAGCGCATCAAGATCCTTGAGGAGGCCCTTAAAAAGCAGGAACAGACGATAAAGGAGCAGCAGAAGGTCATAGAAGAGTTGAAAACTGAGATGAAACAGGGAAAGCCTTCAGAACAACAGGCAGTAACCCCACCCAAGGAGGCCGCCCCACCTCTTACAGCACAGGAAACGGAGAAAAAGTCCACCCTTGAACAGGTCCAGCAGCAGGTACAGCAGTTGAAAGAGGAGGTGGGTCAGGTGGTCGAGGCGCAGAAGAAGAACATTCTGAGCGTTTTCAATCCGGCCATCGGACTGGTAGGTGAGTCGATCCTCTCCTATCGCAGCCGGGGGTCGAATGAGACGGGCAGCGACCGGCCTGGCGGGTTCGACTTCAACCAGCGTTCGGTGGAACTGAACCTGGCCGGATCAGTCGATCCGTTTGCGCGTGGTTATGCGGTGATCAATGCCTCTGCCGACCCTGTTACTGGCGAAGCTACGGCGCAGGTGGAAGAGGCTGCGATCCAAACGACCTCACTGCCGTGGAACCTGACGCTTAAAGCCGGAATTTTCTTCGGTGAATTCGGCCGGTTATCGTACATCCACGATCATGAATTACCTTTTGTGAATCGTCCACTGGTGCTCGACAATTATATCGGTGGGGAATCGAAGACAGATGGGGTGCAGCTCAACTTCCTGCTGCCGATCCCGCATTACGTGAGCCTGACAGTGGGGGTGGGCGACCAGTTCGGCGATACACCAAACGCTGTCGGTAACTTCCGTCACTTCGATGAGTTGAACTTTTGGGGCCGCGCGTCGACGTATTTCGACCTGACACCTGACGTCTCACTCGAAACCGGCGTTTCAGGCCTGTGGACCCCAAGTGAAGAGGATCGTGGTGGCGTGTTTGTTCAACCCGACGGCAGCATACTCACCGAGCGCAGGCGCCTCGTGGTGGGAGCAGACTTGATGGTACGCTACCAGCCGCTGCGTAACAATCAGTTCCAGAGCCTCACCTGGGGCACGGAACTCCTTTACAGCGACAACCGTTATCTCGATAATCCTACTGGGATTCCGGGGGGCCCCGTGTTCAACCGAGACGTTGGCTCGTTTGGCCTGTACTCGTATCTCGCCTACAAGCTCCATCGGCAGTGGATTGTGGGGTGTCTGTTTGACTGGATGGAGAATCCGCAGAACAATGCTGACAAAACCAGTGCGTACTCTGCGTGGATCACTTGGGCCATCAGCCACTGGAATCAGCTGCGGCTTCAATACACGTACACCACTCACAATGCTTTGTCTGGCCTGAAGAATGATAATGCCATTTACCTGCAATGGGCCTGGATCATCGGGTCACACGCGCATGGGTGGCAGGAACGTTAACTCCTGAGGGGAGGAATCAAATATGAAATCGAGACTGATCTGTTTGTTGTCAATCATCCTGCTTATAGGGGTGTTCTGTGCGGGGGCGAGGCCCGCTCACGCGGCCAAAATTCGCATCGTCGCAACGCTGACTGATTTGGCCGACCTTGCGCGGAATATTGGCGATGACCTGGTTGAAGTTCACAGCTTGGCTACGGGTGTAGAAGACACGCACGGGGTTCCGATGAAGCCGAGCTTTGTGCCGATGATGAACCAGGCGGACCTTCTGCTCCTGGTGGGGTTTGAATGCGAACACGCCTTCCTGCCTGGGTTGCTGGAAGCGAGCAAGAACCCGCGCATCCAGAGGGACAGGGCCGGATACATAGACTGCTCGAAGGGCATCATCCCTCGTGACGTCCCCAAATCAACCGAGCATTATGCGGGCGATGTTCATCCTTACGGCAACCCGCACTACATGCTCGATCCGGTATTGGCAAAGACCGCAATCCAGAACATCTACAACGCGCTCGTGGAGTTCGCTCCCCAGTATCAAGGGGAATTCACGCGAAACCGCGATGCCTACCTCGCCAAGCTCAACGCCAAGATTGCTGAGTGGGAAAAGGAAGTAAAGCCACTCAAGGGGGTAAAGTTCGTATCCTACCACGAGCACTGGCCATATTTCGCGGATCGATTTGGACTGGACTACTTCGGCACAATTGAACTACGGCCGGGCATCGATCCGACACCGCGTCACATTGAGGAATTGATCGCCAAGATGAAGGTCGAGCATGTTCCAATCGTCGCACGCGAGCCACAATTTCCCGAGAGGGTGCCGAAGCGCATCGCCGAACAGACCGGTGCAACTCTGATAACGCTGCCCATCATGCCTGGTGGCGTGCCGAACACGGAAACATATATTAAGATGATGGATTACATCATTCACACCATGGTCGGTGCCGTACAAAGCAGGAAATAAACACGCAAAGAGCGGGTCCGCTCTGCATTATCCGGGCGGACCCCACTCAACAGACATATGAATAAAGCCTTCATCACACTGGACAATCTGGGTATCGGCTACAATGGCCAGCCCGTGCTGTCCGGGATTTCGGTGTCGATTGCTAGGGCCAGCTTCACCGCCATTCTCGGTGCGAATGGCTCGGGGAAATCGACTCTGCTCAAGACACTGCTTGGACTGCTTCCACCCCTTGCGGGCCACATTGACACTGGCACATCGGGAGGCGCCCCGCTCGTGTTCGGTTACGTCCCTCAATCCATTCAGTTCGATCCGATTTATCTGCTAACGGGGTTTGATGTCGCCCTGATGGGTACGTTCGGGCGTGTCCGACCTGGGCATTTTGTCCCGCCAATCGAGCGTGCCTTCACGCGTGAATGCCTGGCCGCGGCGGGAGCTGAGGAGTTTGCCCAGAAGCGGTTTGCCGAACTTTCCGGGGGCCAGAAACAACGCGTGCTTATCGCCCGCGCCCTGACGACGCGGCCTGACGTCCTGATGCTCGACGAACCAACCGCGGGCGTGGATCCCGCAGCGACACATGCGGTACTGGATTTCATTTCCCAGATTATCAAGGAAAGGGAGATTACGGTCCTGCTCGTCACGCACGACTTTGCGTTGGTTCGCGAGCATGCCCAGCAGGTCATCTGGCTTCACGAGGGCATGGTGCTCCAAGGAGCTGCCGAAGACCTGCTTACGCCCGAACGCATGGCGGAGATTTTTAAAATAGGGGTCGGCTGACATGGAAGCGTTACGTCAGATCCTCTCGCCTGATTTTCTCCTGCGTAACTCGGTTTATACCAGTGTGCTGGTCGGTTTCGCTTGCCCGCTCGTCGGTGTCTTTCTCGTAATGCGCCGGCTGGTCTTCATGGGCGTAGCACTGCCGCAGATTTCCTCGACAGGTGTCGCTATTGCGCTCTCCCTTCCCTTGTGGCTCGGATTCCGTCTGGCGGGTCATCCCTCAGAGAGCGCGCACGCCCTTGCGTTTGCCGGCTCGATGACATTCTCGCTGGCCGCGATCCTGGTGCTGGCTGTCCTGGAACGGCGCGGTCGTGGTCAGCCCGAAGGTCGACTCGGCACCGCATACGTCGTAGCTGCTGCGTTGAGTATTTTGTTGCTGGCCAAAAACCCTTACGGCGAGATCGGCTGGCTTGATATGCTAAAAGGGGAGGTTATCACCATCTCCAATTTCGATCTTGCGTTGACAGCAGCAACGCTTACGCTTGTCCTCGCAGCGTTAGGACTGTTTTACAAGGAGTTGCTCCTTGTCTCATTCGACCGGGAAACCGCCATTACACTTCGCAAGAACGTTGTTTTCTGGGACGTGCTGCTCTATATACTGATCGGCATAACGGTCTCGATGGCAGTGCTCAGTGTCGGTCCGCTGATCGCGTTCGGGTTCCTATTGATCCCTGCGCTAACCGCGCACTTATTCGCGCACAATATGCGCCAGTTCACGGTACTGGCTTCACTGATCGGTGGTATGGCAGCCTTCCTCGGTTTCTGGGTCTCATATCAATACGATTTGCCCGTAGGCCCAACCGATGTCGTCCTCCTCGGCCTGCTCTACGGAGCTGCCTGGGCTATCGCCAAGCTTCTCCCCGAAGGCTCACGGGCATCCCGCAAAACTTAGGTTGAAGAGGGGGATACCGAAATGCGAAATGTGTTGCGATTCCCGCTCATGTTCATAGCCTTTGTACCACTCCTTCTCAGCTGGCCGCACACGCCTGAGTCAGCGGAACAGAAGGAGATTCGAGTCCACCTCCTGACTCTGCACAAGGCGCCCGTTGTTATCGCAGAGAAAAGGTTTGTAGACAATGGAGACGGTACGGTTACGGACACGAAGCGAAAAATAATGTGGCAGAAGGGCGATAATGAGAAGGAGGTTGCATTCGAAGAGGCCCAGAATTACTGTAAGACTTTACGGTTGGGTGGCTATACTGATTGGCGTCTGCCCAACCCCGACGAACCAGACACCGCAGTGGTCGTCGAATTGATGATGCGCATGCATTCACGCGATGCCTATGCCTATTTTGATCTCTATTGGTCATCCGACCCCACGGTCTTACTCCCATTCAATTATCACCCCTCTCAAGGAAAAGAAATCTCGAGGGTATACTTTGCAAGGGAGCGCGCCAGGGGCTTCGTCAGAGCTGTCCGTTCATTGGAGACTGCCAAACCTCATGGCGATAGTGAAAACAACACCCCAGTGCAGCCGGGGCAGCAGGTGATTGCAAATGCCCTGGTGCTTCCATTCACTACAGAGCAGTAACAAGTATTTGACCGACAATGAGCTAAACATGGCGCCATTGATGGACGACACAAGTTCCATTCATTCCGGGCTTGACCCGGAATCCAGTGTTTTCCTGGATTCCCGCTTTCGCGGGAATGACGACCTTTACCTAAAGTAGCAGGAACAAATAGATGATTCGCGCTGTTGTCGATTTCGCTTTGAGCCACCGCTGGTTCATGCTGGCGTTCGGGGTCTTTCTATTCGGCATGGGCATCATTCAGTTCCACCATCTTTCGATCGAGGCCTATCCCGACGTCGCCAATAACTATGCCTGGATCATCACACAGTGGCCGGGCAGAGCCGCAGAAGAAGTCGAGCAGCAAGTCACCATCCCTATTGAAAACGTGATGAGCGGCATTCCTGATCGCACCTACTTGCGGTCGGTGTCCATTGCGGGGCTTTCAGTCGTGATCCTCATTTTCGCGGACAGCTCGGACAATTTCCAAAACCGCCAGAGAGTCCTGGAGCGACTGACCATGGTGAATCTTCCGCCGGGTCTATCCCCCGGCATCGGCCCCGATTATAGCCCGGTCGGCCAAATTTATCTTTTTACGCTGCAAAGCACAAATCCCCAGTATGATGCCATGGAATTGAAGGCCCTGGAAGACTGGTTTCTGGTAAAGCAGTTCAAGTCCGTGCCAGATGTGGTCGATGTATCAGATTTCGGTCCTACGCGAGAATACCAGGTGCGCGTCGATCCGGACAAGCTTGTCTCCTACGGCTTGAGCATCGGTCAGGTGGAACAACAGCTCACGAACAACAATGTGAACGCAGGGGGAAGCTTCATCGAGATGGGGATGCAGCAGGTCAATGTCCGGGTGGTGGGGCTGGTCCGCAACGTGCACGACATTGAGGATACGGTAATCATAACTAAAAACGGCACGCCGGTGCGGGTCAAAGATATCGCCGCCGTCTCGCAAGGTCCCAAGATCCGGCTGGGCCAGTGCGGCAGGTCAATCCATCGGGCGGATGGAAAAATTATCGACAACGATGATGTCGTCTACGGCTTCGTACTCATGCGCAAAGGGGCCCCTGTAGATGAGACGGTCAAGGGCGTCGAGAATAAGGTGAAAGAACTGAACGAAAAACTTCTGCCCCCGGGCGTGAAGATCATCCCCTTCAACGACCAAGGCAACCTCATCCGATACACGACCCATACCGTCCTCCATAACCTCACGGAAGGATTCATTCTCGTCACCATCGTGCTTCTCCTCTTTCTAGGAAGCATCCGTGGCGCCATCATTGTTGCCCTGACAGTTCCTTTTGCCCTGTTCTTCGCCGCAAGCTGTCTGCACCTTCGAGGGATCCCGGCGAACCTCTTATCCCTGGGTGCCCTTGATTTCGGCATGGTCGTGGACGGCGCGGTCGTGATGGTTGAGAATATCATACGGCATATAGGCCAGAGGGACCCTGGCACGTCGCTGCCGGACAGAATCCGGGCTGCCGCGCATGAGGTACAAAGGCCCGTCTTCTACGCCATTGCTATCATTATCACCGCCTACTTACCTATTGACACGCTGCAGAGCGTCGAAGGGCGTCTCTTCAGACCCATGGCCTGGACCGTGGGATTTGCTTTGTTAGGTGCCATGATATTCTCTGTGGCCCTTGCACCGGTCCTTATCAGCTTCTTGTTCCGCAAGGAAACCCCCGAGTGGCACAATCCGGTAGTCGTCTGGCTCACGAAACGCTATCAGGAGGCCCTGAAATGGTCGATCCGTCATCGCTGGGTGATGGTGGGCGTTGCCGTGCTCACCCTGTGCAGCAGTGTTTATCTGTTTGAGAGCGGCGTCATCGGGTCGGAATTCCTCCCCCATCTTGATGAAGGCGACATCTGGGTACGGGGGACGCTTCCACCGAGCGTGGGACCAATCGAGTCTATCCAGGTGGCGAACAAGGCCAGGATCATACTCGCCTCGTTCCCCGAGGTGACCCAGGTGGCCAGTCAGGCGGGACGGCCGGATGATGCAACGGACTTTACGGGGTTCTTCAACACGGAATACTGCATTGTCGTCAAGCCGAAGGAAGAGTGGCGCCCTGTTTTTCACCAGGATAAAGACAAACTGATCGCTGCCATGAACCGCGAGCTCGAGAAGATCCCCGGCGTGATCTGGAACTTCTCCCAGCCCATTGCAGACAACGTGGAGGAGGCGGTGAGCGGGATCAAGGGGGAACTCGCTACGAAGATTTACGGCGACGACCTTAAAATGCTGGAGGAAAAAGGCCAGGAAATCGTCAATATCATGCGGCATATCAAGGGAATCCAGGACCTCGGGCTCTTCCGCGTCGTAGGGCAACCAAATCTGAATTTCGTCGTGGACCGGAAACAAGCCTCTCGGTACCAGGTCAATGTCGCGGATGTGCAAGACGCTATTCAGACCGCCGTGGGGGGTAACGCCCTCACCCAGGTCCTAAGGGGTGAGGCGCGGTACGACCTGGTCATGCGCTATCTGCCCCGGTACCGCGACACCAAAGAAGCAGTTGAGAAGATTCGCTTATTGTCTCCCTCCGGGGAACGCGTGTCGCTTGCCCAGCTCTGTCAGGTGGAAACGCAGGATGGCGCAACGCAGATCTATCGTGAGGGGAACCGGCGCTACGTGGCAGTCAAGTACAGCGTCAGGGGCCGTGATCTGGGCAGCACGGTGGAAGAAGCGATCGAAAAGGTAAACAAGCAGGTGAAATTGCCCCCAGGATACGCCATCAGTTGGATGGGTGAGTACGCGAGCCAGAAACGCGCCAGCGCACGGCTTTTGATCATCGTGCCTGTGACGATCTTCCTCATCTTCATGATCATCTACGGCGCCTTTGGCTCTGCTAAGTGGGCCTGCCTCAATTTGCTCAGCATGGTCGTGGCACCTTTCGGAGGTCTCCTGGCATTGCTCGTAACGGGCACTTATCTTAGCGTGTCCTCGGGTGTGGGGTTCATGGCTTTATTCGGAGTTTCGGTTCAGGTTGGCCTCGTTATGGTTGAGTATATCAATCAGTTGCGGGCGAGAGGGTATTCCATTGTTGATGCCGCCATTGGGGGCGCAACACGCCGGCTCAGGCCGATTATGATGACCATGCTGGTCGCCACGCTGGGTTTGCTGCCGGCGGCCATGTCCCATGCCATCGGGTCTGATTCGCAGCGGCCCTTTGCGATCGTCATTGTAGGCGGATTGATCGCCGACCTGTTAATGAGCATTTTTCTGCTGCCTACTTTTTACGTCTGGTGGGCGCGACCCACAGACCACCTGCCCAAGGCCGAGGAATTGACGAGAATCGATGCCGGAGACGACATCCACGAAGGCAAATAGGGATCTAATCTGGCCAAGGAAACCACCAATACTGGAACGATAAGAGACGGGGAAGGGAGCGTCCGCTCCCTTCCCCCTTCTTTTTAGCGTGCAAACTCAGGCCCAATCAATTGTTCGGATTCAATAGCTGAGATGGAGACGTAAACCATATACTTGAGCGGGTCCTCTATCCCGGTTATATCCCGGGTTCCAGATATACTGGAAATCCGGGCTGATCTGTATGTATCGACCCAGTTGGATTCGATAGTACAATTCAAGTATCTGCTCGAGACCGTAGTTCAGTCTTCCATCGCCGACTAACATACCCATGCCTCCATCTGCCAGATACTCCTTGTGGAGATTAGATATGCCCTGGACTCCGAAAGCGATCCCGAAACGGTCGTCGGCGCGTCTCCAATGTACCCCGCTTACTTGGGCTCCAACGCTGAGATGTCGGTCAGCCTCTGTATAAGACCAAGTAGTTGTATGTCCATCAGACCAGCCCGCTCGGGCAAATAATCCTGTTTCTCCATTATCTGCCAAGGGTTGTTCCAAATTGATAGCAAAACCATACTTTCTGTGTATTTTCTCATCGAGAACGATCACATCCGGCGTTGTCGAGTCTGCTCTCGCAATATTCAACGCATCCCGATACCTTCCCATATTTCCTTGATTGTAATAGCCAAGAAAGCGAATCACCGTTCCAAATTTGTTTGGCTTAAGTGCGAGTTCAAAATTATACCCTCCCGTCTTGCCTATCTTCCAATCAAGATCCATACCATTAGCAATTGTATTTATTTGAAAATATCCAAAAGTTAATTTCCATCTTGGTTCAACAAGAGCTACTGTAAAACCTTGGCTATAACCTCTAGTATCTGATGCATAGTCCCATGCTGGGTTAAAGAAGAACGCGTAATTGAGAAATTGTGTCCGCTGGTTATTGGCATAACGGTTCAAATCTATATCGTCAGTTACAGCGAATCTCCCAAATTTTATCTCTATCCTGCTCGTAGGATCGCGCGATGGTAGTTGATCTATGCCAGGTTCTGCAGGTTCACTTCTCTCACTGGATAAAGGGATAAGGTAACGTAGATAAAGACGAGCAAGGTATGGTTCTGGTGCTAAATTTGCTGGGCCAGCTCTGATGAGATCTCCATTTACGTAACCTCCGAGACCCACACCCGCACTTATTCCATGACCTCTGAACATTTCAATATCACAATAAGCTTGCAAATTATTTGTTATCTGAGACCCAAAATAGATTCCATAAGTATCGGTAAATTTCTCCCCTTGGTTATCCCTAAAACTGAGGCTATTATTTGCTTGATATGGACTGTGAAAGGATGGCATATTCTGGTAGATTCCAGTGAACTGCATACCGAGCAACTTGGGTGCCCAGCTCGGCAACTTTAGCAAATCATTTATTTCGTAGGCGGACTTCGGTAACTTCAATTTGGATATCCAATTTCCCGTCATTCCAGGAGCAGTCTCAAGCTGGCGTTGATCATCTCCAACGATACGCTCATCATCCGGAACAGCCATTGCGGGACGAGTGACCGCGAGAAAGAGCAAGGCAACAGCGAGGACGTGGTAAAGGGGTATTCCTGGATTCTTCTTTCGGAGGGTTGATAACCGATGACAACCGAGCGTCATGACACCTGCCCCCATGGACTTCCTTAGGTGCCGAGGCGAGCCGAAGCGACAGAAATAAAAAACCATTCCCCGAGTGGGAATGGTCCAAAATTCGGATCGGGCAACCCTCCTATTTGCCCAACCGTTTATGCTACTCGAGTTCCCCACTCGTTCAAGCTTCGGCACCGCGTACCGTGAGAGGCCGAATGGCCTCAGCCACATTGAGCAAACCCTTATGCCGGGAGTGCTTGGTCAACCTGTTCGGAGAACTTCTCTCGAAGCTTCCGGGCAGTGGCCTGTGTGTTTCGCGGGAGCCTCGCCTACCGAGGACCCTTCAGGACCCTTTATTTTTGGTTATTATTAAACCGCCTCGTAAAATTTGTCAAGCAAGGATTTGATGCGGGGTTACAAAACTGTCTGGTAGAAGCTGGCAATCAATCATTTTTTATTTTCATCAATCGCCCTCGATAAAAGTAAACCAATAAAGAGATGATGCCTATGATTACCAAAACGGCGAGAAGAACCGTGACCTGATCGTTTCTCATTGAACTTCCACTCACTGAGAGTAAAATAGTCCCGAACAACCTGCCAACAGTGGAAACAACAACAAAGGTCCAAATATTCATCTGGCTAAGGCCTACGATGTAGCAAAGCGCAGCTTTGGGAAAACCGGGAATCAAAAAAAGGATAAAGGAAACGAGAGGTCCCCGCAGCTCCATAAAGTGATCGTATTTTTGCATGATCGAAGCCTTCACAACTCTTCTTACAAGCGGCAGGCCATATGCTCTGGCGAGGACAAAGGCTAACCATGATCCAATACTGAGACCAATGGTGGAATAAATCGTACCCAGAACAGGGCCGTAGAGATAGCCGCCGACGAATCCAGTTATTTCAGCGGGTAGTGCGCCTGCGACTAGTACCTGAAAAATTTGAAGGGCGATGAAGACAAAATCGTCGTAAGGATGGAAGGACTCAATAAACTCGATCACCTTGTTCTCGTAGTTCAAGTAGAAATAGAGGTCATAGTGAATAATAAGGTAGGCTCCAAGGATGATAAAAAAACCTAAAAAAATGCCTTTTAGTACGTAACTGATCTTCATATCAATCCGGGATTTACTCGAAACTCATTTCTAAAGTCCGATTAGACTCCAAAAATCGAATTATCTTGGCTGTTTCCTTGAAAGAAGCGGATGCCCCATGTTTATACCTATTTACCCCGTTAGAAATAATGCCCTTCCGCCCCGCAGCGGATTTAGTTTTTAGAATAATTCCGGCGGGGGTTAATACCCCGCCAGAATTTCTAACGGGGTTTACTGTACTTATGCCTACTCATCTTAAAATAAAACAGGAAAAGCAGGAAAAGGACGGCAAACCAAAAAATGCCAAACATAATCAACAACCCCTTCATCGTCATGAACAGAAAACTGATTAGAAAACGAGAAATCATATAAATGATTAATAACGTTTTCAAAGTCGTTCTTTATCCTTCCGTTTCCTCGGATTTCACTGGTCAAGATTGCTTCCCGATCTTGTGATGCCTTTTTGAATTCTCTCATTGCCTTGCCGAGAGACTTGGCTAACTCCGGAAGTTTCTGAGTTCCAAAAACAAACAAAGCGATCACCAAGACGACCAAGACATCAGGGCCTGAAAGCATAGATCCCCCTCTCTCCGTGAAAAGTTCCAAAAGGGATCATTCGTCGCTTTAAGAATAATGGAACGATTTTCTACTCTTTACTTTTACCTGAATTGTCTTCCAATTTCTTTTGGGTGGTCTCGTCGCCTTCCAAGCCTTTCTTGAAGCTTCGAATCCCTTTTCCAAGACCCGCGCCAAGATCGGCAATTCTATTACCACCAAAAATGACCAAAGCAATCACCAAGATAACCAACAAATCCTGTCCCGCAAGCATACATCCTCCTTTCTAAAATCTCAGAATGAAACAATCCAAATGACGAAGGCTATAAGAACCTTCCACTGTTTACCTTTTCCTGAAATCTCCCAGGCTTCTTTAGAGATCGATCTTTTCTTTGTCAGTTGCGCTTTTGAACTCTAGGCCGGTTTCATAAAGTACAAGGCAATGTTTCCCCCACTGGCGATTTCCTTTTTTTCTAATACCAACTCCGAAGCATCTATCAATCCAGGCAGTCCTTTCTTTTTAAGAAAATCGCGATAATTCTTGAAATGCTCGCCCCCCGCTACCCTCTCGAGGAAAAGAATGATGGCCTTAAGCATCCATCCCTTTGGAAAGCGAATTGGCCCAGGGTGATAATCCGTTAACAAAATCCTTCCCTCTCGACTCATGACTCGAATCATTTCTTTCATAACTTGTGGCCTTATCATGTATGGCATCTCATGCAAAGCAAGCATTGAGGTAACAAGATCAAAGGAATTGTCTCGATAGGGCATCTCGGATGCGTCTCCTACACGAAGATCGGCATGTTTCCCCAATCTGTCGCGTGCGACTTCCAACATGGAGGGGGATAAATCAATCCCATGGACAAGGCATCCAGCCCGATGGTAAAGAACTAAATTCGTACCGGTTCCACACCCAACGTCCAGCACCTTCATTCCCGCCTTGACAGGAAAACTCTTTATTCCTATCTGCCTTATGACAGAAATGAAGGGCTCCGCAAAGGCGTCATATTTTGATGCATATCTTCGATAGGGATCATTGACCATCTTTAGTACCCATGTTCATTGCCACCTTTGTATCTCGGGTCATCAAAAATAGATCTGATCGTTGCTATTGCTTCATCTTCTTTCACTACAACTGCTACTCTTAAGGCGGTAGTATCGATGTCAGTTAAGGCCTCTTCTAAGAAAAATGCCTGTAGGCCTTCACTGTAATAATATCAATAGTGACTCTGGCTCTGCTAGCGGCAACCCTAAGCCTTCGCTGAAGGCAGAGCTAAACCCTTCGGCTCCTGTGTCGGAAGAATTGCCTCCCATCGATCCGCCCATTTCCGCCATCACTTAATCGATTTGGAAGAAACTATCTGACACATCGGTATTAATTCTTGGGTTTTGGCAGCTTATGCTTCTTTCCAATTGTCCGCTGGGCGTTGACTCTTCCACCTTCACTGGAAGCCAAAGGTCCTTATCAATGAAGAACTGGTACAGAGTTAAGATACCCTCGCGAAAGTGGTTAACCGCTAACACCCGGATGCGAATATACCCATCCTGCTCAATCTGTATCGGCCCTCGCCGCTGATCTGTAAGACTGTGAGAGATGTTCTTGATCAGGAGCCCCACCTCGGTCTGGTCTATCCGCCGTCCCGAGGCTCCCATTATTAGGGGATTTCCAGACGGCAGATGAAAGTGGAAAATATGAGCCCATCCTCCCGGACGTACCCCTACCTTTCCACTCCTGTCAGGATAGACCAAGATCATGCCAGAGTGTGGTGATTCAAGATCGAGGCGGATCCATTTAGGTTTCTTGAAGGTGTATAGGAACTTTTGCGTTTCGAATGAACCCTCGATTTTGTAGGTTCTGACCTCTACGTTTGTTTGATAGTCGTTTACTCCGGAATAGGCCGCTTCCATCTTCTTCAAGATGATACTGGCATCCGATGGATTCTCCGCGGATGCATTGGAAAGCGTAAGACAGGAAAGGAGAAGAATCGTTAGTGTATGATGAGATAATGAGAAATCCATATCCTCAATCCTCTACAACCACTATGCGTCGAGAATAATCAGGAAGAGAGGAGAGACTTCACCCAGTCGCGCTGTCGCCATAGGGCGCATCCTCCCTTCGTTTCGGAAAGTCGATCATGGTTTTCGCGGATGGTCTTTAAAAAACGCGATTGGAGTGCCTCTTTGAGCGGAATCTTCTCCAGGCTGGTATCCGAATAGGGAGCCACAGGGCACGGCTCCAAATTCCCTTGCGCGGAAACATGAATAAACCCGCGCCCTGCCGAAAGACACCCTCCAAACTTTTCTTCATCGCCCGGAAAAGACACAAATAAGGCAGGTAGATTCTGTTCCCATCGGCAAATATCGGCCAGAAGGCTTTTGCGCTGTATGTCCGTAAGCTCCATTAATGGGATGTTTTCTTCCAAGGGAACGTATTCCACGAAAAAGAAAAGTTTGCAGCCTGCTCGAATCCACGAACGGACAAATGATTCATCCACCACTGTTTCAAAATTCTGCCTGGTTGTCATAATCGAAACTCCAAAGAATATGTTGCGGCCAAAAAGTGTCTTCGCCACTTTCTCTAAGCGGTCGAACACGCCTTGTCCGCGTCTGTCGTCGGTTTCTTCTTGCTGCCCTTCTATGCTTAAAACAGGAATTACATTTCTCTGCCTGGAAATTCTATGGATTTGAGTATCATCCATCAGGGTACCGTTGGTAAAAAGGGGAAAGAGAATTTCGGGAAAATGCTCCGTAATCTGCAAGAGATTTTTCCGGAGCAGTGGTTCTCCTCCCGCAAGTAGAACGATGGAAATGCCGAGTTTATGCGCCTGCGCAAAGAGATTATGAAGCATATCATCGCTCATCTCGGGACTTTTAAATTCTGGAAGGGTATGAGAATAACATCCCAGGCAGTGAAGATTACATCTGCGGGTAATGCTCACAATCATAAAAGCCGGGATATGATACCCTTCCTTCACAAACTTTTTACGTACCAGTTCAGCCTTTTTTTGCCTACGCAGAGTTTGCACCGCAAAAACGGCCATGTGGGGGTTTTTGAGCGTGATACGAACTGCGTTTTTAAAAAAAAGCGAAAGCGACCGACTTAATTCGAGAGTGCTATTCATATCCAATATCTCCTAATTTCGGAAACGAGGTAATAAGAAGGGAGTTCGCCGCTTATATTCCAGATATTCGACACCGAACCGCTGCTCTAATTCCTTTTCTTCGATCAATTTGATATAGACAAGCATGACAACAGGATAGATTATGGACAGGCCTAAACCGGAAAGAGATCCCGTCCATATGGCGAACCCAAAATAAAAAGCTGTTGTCCCCAGGGTCATCGGATTTCGGCAGTAAGTATAGGGTCTCTTAACAACCAGCTTTTGAGTAGCCATCAAGGGAATAGGCGTTCCTTTTCCAAATGAAAACTGAACCTTCACTGTCCAACTACAACAGGCGATTCCACCTCATCCCCTTTGGCTATCGCTTACACAAGTCCTCCCGGTGGA
>DASPPQ010000010.1:0-20871 GCA_035625415.1 Thermodesulfobacteriota bacterium | reverse complement strand
TCATCACACCATTGCACATCGGAAGCACGGCGGCAATGCATTCACAGCAGCCGCAGGTGGTCATCGGATCGTAAACAAGGCTATAAAAATTGTAATGGTCGATCTTCTGACGGGAGGCCTTGAACACAAAATCATTCACGCCTTTCCATTGGCCAAGTTTTGTATCGATCATCTCTCCCTTTTGAACGGGTTGGTTCGGCCCGGTGGGGTTGATTTCAAACGAGGCCTTGCAGTCCATCCAGTTGTAAGCACCGCACAGCCCGGTTCTTTCAGGGCTGATCACACAGACGTGATTGGGTGCAAAGGATTGGCAAAGGGTACAGGAATAGAAAATGTCCGTAGTCTCATCGGTCATTCCTTCGATACGGGCATCCCTTCTTCTGTAAACATCCCTTGCTTTGGCAAGCATTTCGTCTACCTTTTCTTTTTCCGTATAGACTTTGACCTGGACTTTGTCGAAGATGGCTCCAAAGTCTTGATGGAATTTTGCATGGAGGATTTTACCGAGATGGGAGAGGCGGAATCCTTTCTCCACAGCGGCTTTTCCGACTCGTACCCAGGCGATATCCCTTTGGCCGATATGCATGATCCCCTGGGCATAGTTGATCAAATGGTGAATCTGTCTTTCGAGGATTGGCTCGAAATCCTCCTGCATCTGCCGGCCTGCCACTTCAGCGACAATCGCAAGGGGGAGTTGACCGGGTGGCTGTATCTTATCCAAATCAGGACCGATGACGTCCACCTTTCCGTCCTCGACCTCATCCATGTTCCTCGAAGTCACCCATTCCACAGCGTGGGTTCGTCCTCCACCGCACTCCAAGTAGATATCCTCTCCCCTGACTCGCTCACCTTCAAAAGCAGGACCGTAAGAGACAGGGATCGGCACCGCGGCGACCTGTACCTTCAACCCTCTGACCTCAACGGCCCTCTGGACGATCTGATCATGGGGGATGTTGGAGACCACGTGCTCATAAGTACAAACTCCGGTTGGCAGGACTTCGGGGATGGGCGTATCGGCGATGGTGGGGAACCCCCAGTTGATGGCGCCGGCGGCATTGGCATACCATTCATCCGATACAAATCCTAAGGGCATGACAAAAGCGAAGGTTCGGTCTTTGTTGTAAATCAAATTTTTTCGAAAATCTCCGGGTTTGATGCCGCCAAAAGCCATGGCGACCCGGCAGGCAAACCCCATAGCAAACACCGCAGCGGTGATCTCCGGCCCGAAGGAGACGAGACGAGTAGGCCATCCGATCTGAACCCCAGCCTCCACCAACTGTTGGGAGAAACGCTTGCCTTCGTTCTCCGCGCACATGAAGATATAGAGGTTCTTCTCCTGAAGTTCGATGGCAATCTTTTTTGCGACCTCCGGCGAGGGCGCGGCTCCTGCAATCGCAGCAAATCCAGGCGCTGTTCCGTCCACAAATTCAACGCCGCGTTTGCGGAAGATCACATCGTCGGCGGCTCCCAGCCAGATATTCTCGGGCAGCGGGTCTTCCTGTTTCGTGTAAAAGTTGGGGGTTTCCAGGTACCGGATAGACTCGATGATCTCCTCTGCAAAGAAAGTGGCCATTCCCGCGTCGAGGGCAGGTGCCAGGTAGGGAAGGGCGACCTTTTCTTTCACGAGGGGCGGCAGCAAGGTCCGGCAACGATCTAAGACCGGCTTCATATCCGCTATCTTCTGGACGGGGATTCCGAGCATCGCGTAGATCACGGGGAGATAGTAAGCCGTGTTTGGGAAACCCACCTCCTGGTTCGGTCCCCATTTCTTAAGGGCCTCCTGATATTTCGTCTCAGCCCTTTCCACAATCTTATGAGCGCCTCTGATGGCAGCAGATGCAATGATTTTTGACACGTTAATTTCCTCCTTCCATGATTCGTGACCGTGTCCGGCATCCGTGTCCGTTTTTCTTTCTCACGGACACGCGACACGATGACACGAGACACGTTTTTTATTTTTTAGGCCGCATCCAATTCACGGCGTTTGGCCATATCGAAGAGCACACGCTCTCTGGCTTTGTCAATGCCCAGAGCCTTCCTTTTCTTGTCGATATGCTCGATCATTAATTTTGCAGCTTTGATGGGATCAGGCTCAAAACCCCATTTGCCCTTCACCGTGTTTTCGAACTCTTCGAAGAGAAGCTTGGTTACCTCTTCGCTGCCTGTTGTGGGCCACGTCGTGCCGAATACGGTGAAGACCCCTGATGCGACGAAGTAATGACCGATGGCAACGGCTTTTTCGCTCATCCACTCCAGGGCGGCACCGGCTGCCGGAAGGTCGCTAATATCGTCTCCCAGCCCTCCATCTTTAACGACCGCGGTGGCAGCCATGAGGATCCGGCTGTTGTCCACGCAGGCACCCATGTGAAGAACGGGTGGTATGCCCACGGCCTCACAGACCGAAGCCAGACCGGCGCCCGCATGTTGGCGGGCGGCCTCCGGGGTAAGGAGCCCTGCCTTGCCGCAGGCCATGGCGCTGCATCCGGTGACCAAAACGATCACGTCATTCTTAATCAATTCCTTGATCAAGGTGAGGTTGGGATCGTCGTGGGTCACTCGTGCGTTGTTGCAGCCGACCACGCCTGCGATTCCTCGGATTCGACCGTTAATAATATTGTCGTTGAGAGGCCGGTAGGAAGCACGGAAGATCCCACCCAGCAGGTAGTTGATCGTCTCGTGGCTGAACCCTACGACCTGATCCGTCGTGTCGGAGGGGATCTCCACATTGGATTTTCTGTTCTTAAAGTTCTGGATGCCCTCCATCAAAATCTTCTTTGCGACATTGGGAGCATTATGTTCTTCAAATTCAATGTGCATGGCCCCGTCGATCTTAGCCTTGGCGGACGTCGTAATCAGCTTGGTGTGGTAACACTTGGCCACCTGGGCCAGAGACTGCATTTCGCACTGGACGTCGACCACCATGGCATCGACAGCGCCGGTCACGATGGCAAGCTCCTGCTGAAGAAAGTTTCCAGCCACGGGGATTCCGTGACGCATCAAGATCTCATTGGCGGAGCAGCACATACCTGCTAGATTGACCCCTTTTGCTCCGACAGCCTTGGCCGCCTCCTGAATTTCGGGCTCGTTGACCACGCCGGCCATGATCTCAGGCAGCAGGGGTTCGTGACCGTGGACGACGACGTTCACCTCATCCTTCTTCAACACCCCGAGATTGATCTGACCAAAGACAGGGACCGGGTTTCCAAAGAGGATGTCCTGGAGTTCCGTAGAGATCATCGACCCTGCCCACCCGTCGGCCAAGGCACAGCGAGCGGCCGCCATCAATATGTCCTTATAATCCTGGTCCACCCCCATGTGCGTCCGGTGCATGAGTTCCACGACTTCTCGGTCGATCCCCCGGGGGGTGATTCCGAACTTTTTCCAGATCTCTTGCCTTTTTAGAGGGGCCCTTTTGATGAAGAGGGGCTCTCCTTCTTGCCGTCCAAACTCGGCAACGGCCTTATTGCCTACGTCGACAGCAATGTCTTTTATCGACCGGTCACCGATCTCCACACCGAAATCCATGGCAACCTGGTAGAGCTTCTGTTCGTCTTTAAGCTGAAATCCAGGGACATCTCCCTTCGCGGTCGCTAGAAAGACTTCGGATATACCGCGGGCATGGTCTGAGTGGGCTGCCGTTCCGGCCGCCACCATCCGAGCGAAATTGCGTGCTGAAATCGTCTCTGCTGTGGCGCCGCAGAGACCCGTACGTTTGGCCTTTTCCGCAGCAGTCTCACCCTTCTTCTTGGGAGCGGGGACGCGGCAGGGCCCCATGGCACAGTTTTTACAACAGCTTCCTTCTGCCCCAATGGGGCAGGGCTTCATGGTTTCGGCACGGTCGAAAATTGTCTCGCACCCGTCCGCCTGAGCCTTCTTCAACATTTTTATCGTTGCTGGATCAATACTCTTCTTTTCCAATTCTGCCATTTTATCCTCCTTTAAAGTTGTCTCCTTCCTTAACTTTATTATTTTGCCATAAAATCAGCAATCATTTCCCGAACCAGTTTGATCGCTTCAGGATGTCTCATCACCAAAACGTCAGCCCCTGCAAGAAGAAGGACGACCGCGGTGACAGCCTCCAGGAGAATCCCTCTCTTCTTGGCATCGCCTAAAGCAGGAGCATCTTCAGTCTTTGTCTTGGCTTCTTTCGTCTTCCAAATCTCCTTGGCCATATTGCAGAGGATGGGAAATTGAAGCCTCTCGTCTTGTTGTGTGAGGGCAGCCATCCGATCTCGTTCCATGACCGAATAGGTATATTCGATTCCATATCCAAGCCCACCGGTGGTCGGGTCGACAATAATCTGTCCATCCGGGACGCCCAGGTTTCCCAATAGAATATTGAGCTGCTTGGCCAGGTTGATATCGATCGGAGTGGAGGCAATTGCTGTATGTTTGTATCCGATCGCTCCTGCGCCCACCTGTTTATAGTTGGCTTCCACCACGGGGCCAATGACGAGATTCATCCCGTCACATGTCTCAGCAACTTTTCGAAGAACATCGGCATCCTTATCGGCGTTTCCACTTCCCCATACAATCACCGGGACATCCACGGCGCTGGCCACTTTCTTAGCTGTCTGAGCTGCCTCATCGCTGGAACGATTGAGACCATTGGGATCGGTGCTGAGGAGTTGCAAGGCGATCAACTCAGCCCCATAACTCTGGACACATTTCTTAGCCCAGGCCACGGGATCATTGACCACATCCTTGTAGGGCTCCAATGCTGCTTCAGGCCATTCTTCCGGGGGGATATCAAAGACCTCCATGGCTATCCGCGGAGGATGGGGCATCGCTCCCTCGAAGAGATGAAAGGGGTAAGAGGTCTCTCCACCCACGGTCACAGCCTTTGGTCCTTTTCCGAGTGTAACTTCCCTTATCTTTCCTGTATAAGTCACTTTAGGTATCTCAAATGCCACGACACTCACCTCCCTCTGATTATTGTTTTAGGCCTTCGTTTTGCGTTTTTCGCTACCGAACCATTCGTCACTGAACCAGTAACGTTCCCCGGTTTTCAGATAGGCAAGCATTTCATCCCGGCTCCTCATCTTCTGTCTCCAGTTGATGGGCCTCTCGGGTTTTCCCTCCTCAAAAGTGGGGCCCAATACCTTTACCTTCTTTCCATCGAAAGTCACCTTCTCTTCCATTTGGTCAGACACGCTGAACCCTCCTTTCTATTGGTGATTCACGAATTTCCTGTAGGGAACGGTTTCAAACCGTTCCCCACCTTTGACTTTTAACTAATTCCTGCATGCACTTTGGCAGCCTTTACGGTGTTCATCATCAGCATCGTAATGGTCATCGGTCCCACCCCGCCGGGAACAGGGGTGATCGCACTGGCCTTCTCCTTGACTCCATCAAAGTCAACATCCCCGCAAAGTTTCGCCTTTCCTTCGGGGGTCATTCCGATCCGGTTGACGCCCACATCGATGACCACTGCCCCTGGCTTCACCATATCCGCAGTGACCGCCTTGGGCTTCCCGGCGGCAACGATGAGGATGTCCGCCCTCTTCGTATGGAATGCCATATCCTTTGTGCCTGTATGGCAGATCGTCACCGTTGCATTAGCCCCTTTCTGTTTTTGTAAGAGGATATTGGCAATCGGTTTCCCTACGATGTTCGATCTTCCCACCACGACGACCTCGGCGCCATCAATCTTTGCGCCGGCTCGAATAAGAAGCTGTTGGATTCCTGCTGGCGTGCAGGGAAGATAATCCGCTTCGCCAATCATCAATTTCCCGACATTAACAGGATGGAACCCATCCACATCCTTCTTCGGATCGATGGCATAAAGAATTTTTGTCTCATTGATGTGCTTGGGCAGAGGAAGCTGAACCAGGATGCCGTGGATCTTAGGATCCTTATTATATTTGTCGATCAATTTAAGCAATTCTTCTTCTTTAATGGTGGCGGGCTGGTTATCCTGAATCGAGTAAAACCCCAACTCTTTGGAGGTCTTCTGTTTTGCCGTCACATAGCTGACCGAAGCGGGGTTTTCGCCTACCAGGATGGTCACCAGGCCCGGGACAACGTTGTATTTTTCTTTGAGTCGAGTCGTTTCCTGCTTGAGTTCCTCCCGGATCTGCTGAGCGATTTCGTTGCCATTAATCAATTTTGCCGTCATCTTTTTTTACCTCCCCCCTTCTTAAGATTTCGTGTTGGTGTTAGTGATGGTGTTAGTTTTTCCGCTATCACTCACCACTATCACTATCACTGGATATATTTCTCAAAGATACGCCTGGCGGATTGAACCGCCTTTGACTCCAACGGCAGTTGAAAAGTCGGTTTTCCTTCGGAATCATATCGGTAGACTTCTTCATCCATGGGGAGGACCCCTCCCAATTCGAGATGTTGCTTTTTTACTTCCTCATAGATTTCGGAGCCAGATTCACCCCGAACCCGGTTGATAACCAGTACTTCACGAACGATCCGAAGGTCCAGTTCATGGATAAGGTCTCGAATCCGCGAGGCGGTCAAGATACCTCGTTGGCTGGAATCCGAAAGGATGAAGAGAAGATCGACATCCCGGGTCGTCAGTCGGCTGAAATGCTCCATCCCCGCTTCGTTATCGATCACGATGTACTGGTAATTTCCTGTCAAAAGATCCAAACATTTTCTGGCTAAAGTATTCGCCGCACAATAGCAACCCGGACCCTCCGGACGTCCCATCGCAATGAGATCAAATCCTCTGGCCTCGGTCAGGGCTTCCTGGACCTTATATTCAAACCAGATGTCTTTCGTCATTCCAACCGGGACATCCTTCTTCATTGTCTCGCGGGCTTCGCCAATGGTGGACCTTATCTTCACGCCCAAGACCTCATTGAGGTTCGAATTAGAGTCTGCATCCACTGCCAGAATCGGACCCTTCCCTTTGTCTAAGAGAAACCGAATGATCATTCCAGCCAGAGTGGTTTTGCCCGTCCCTCCTTTTCCTGAAACCGCAATCGCAAAACTCAAAGCCGTCCCTCAACCATCCTTTCTGATCGGACTTTCCTTTTCGTCCGATAGAGTCTTTCCATCACTTTTGGGAAGGCAGAGACATCCGTGTGTGGGAGAAACGTGGCCGCAATGAATTCACTCATAAACGTGGGGTGATTACTCAATTCGAGGTTCGTCATCATCAAGGCGATTCGCTCCGCCTCCTTCAGGAGGTTCTTGGAGAAGGAGAGGAGCCTTGCACCGAGCAGGGAGCCATTGCCGACGAAGATAAATTTCTCGATATCGATCTCTGGCAGAAGGCCAATGAAGATTGCCTTTTCCAAATCGAGATGGCGTCCGAATCCGCCAGCGATGATGACCTGCTCAAGGTCCTTGAAATCCAATCCGACACTACTCAGCAAGACTTTACAGCCGGCATAGATGGCCGCCTTGGTACGGATGAGATTTTCGATATCGATCTCGGTCAGGACAATATCCTCATGGATGAGTGTCTCCTCTTTTCGTGCCAGGACGTATTCATATCCGTCCGGTCCCGTTCGAACGCGATCTGTGGGGAGGTCTGCTCTGAATTTCCCATTCTGGTCGATCATCCCTGTTTCCAAAAACTCTGCCACGGAGTCAATCAGGCCAGATCCGCAGATGCCGATGGGTTTCGACCTGCCGATGGTGAGGATCATCGGTTCAAAAGTTCGAGGGTTGATGCTGACCTCTTCAATGGCCCCGCGAGTCGCCCTCATCCCGAACTTAATCCCTGCGCCCTCAAAGGCAGGGCCGGCAGAGCAGGAGACGCTGGCCAGCCAGTCCTTATTTCCGAGAACGATCTCCCCGTTCGTGCCGATGTCCATATAAAGGGTAAGAGTTCCCCTTTGAAAAACCCCGGAGCCTAAGATCCCCGCTACAATATCTCCACCCACGTAGCTGGCCACCATCGGGAAAATGTAGACATGGACATGATCCCCGATATTGATTCCCAGGTGGATAGCCCTCACCGGTGGGATGAAGTTGGCGGTTGGAACATAAGGGGCTTCGCGAATATATTTTGGATCCAGTCCCAAAAGGAGCTGGGTCATCGTGGTATTGCCGGCAATCACCAGATGGGAGATCAGGGATTGATCAATTTTGCTCATTTGGAGCAATTCCTGGATGATTTTGTTGATGGTGGAGACAACGACCTCTTGTAATTTTTTCAGTCCGCCAGGCCTCTGGGAGTAGACAATCCGTGTGATGACATCTTCTCCATAACTGATCTGGGCATTGTAATCCGAGGCTTCAGCCAATGCGAAGAGGGTAGACCCATCGCATAGGCCACCCGGACAGGCGTAAACCACGCATCCGTTAAGGTCGAGGAGTTGACCGAAGATCGTGGTGGTTCCGATGTCGATAACGATCGAGTAGTTTTGATGGGTGTTGTCTCCGGGTTCCACGTTGATCAATTTGTAGCCTTTTTTCGTCAAAACGAGTGTGACTGTCACCTTCCAATCCGATTCCCGAAGGATGCGACTCAGCTTCATGATTACACGGAAGTCGGCAGAAACCCCCTCGATGCCGTGCTGTCGATCCAGCCCGTTGATCAGACGGGTGAGGTCGCTCACGTTATCCTTAAGCGTGGGAGGCTCGAGTTGGACATATCTTTTGAATACTGCGGGGTCTACATCCCACCCTTTAACCAGCTGGTAAATATCTTGAGGAGAGAGGAGGTATTTGTGGACCCCTCGGTCGCCTTTGAGGGCAAGAACAGACCTGTCAACCTGTGATTCAATGGGGATCTCGACGCTGATATCTTCCCGAATCGGTGTCAGGCAGGCAAGACGAAATCCTTGGTCATATTCCCACTGGGTGAGTTTTGGATGCTTCGGGGAATCAACGGCCCCTTTCACAATTTTGACTTTACACTTTCCACACGTTGCACTTCCGCCACAAGAGGCATTGATATGAATTCCTGCCTCCATGGCGGCTTGAAGGAGGTTCTCCTCCTCATCTACTGAGATCTTTCTTTCGCTGGGTAGGAAAGTTACATTATGCTTCGGCATAAATAGACGCATTATAACCCAGTCCCACCTCGATTTCGATAGAGGCGGGACTGGAAATTTGTTTTAGGCAAGGCAATAAGGAACGGCTCTCTTTTTAGAAGAGCCCCGTTACTTTACCCGTATTCACATCGACATCAACTCTTCGATAAGCCGGGTCGGAACTGGTTCCTGGCATCAAGCTGATCATCCCTGTCATCGGGCAGAGGAACTTCGCACCGGCAAAAATCAACACATCACGAACCGGTAGGATCCAGCCTTTGGGCACTCCCTTGATAGCTGGATCATGAGTCAGGCTAAGATGGGTCTTGACCATCATGGTATTGAAATCCTTCAATGCTGGATCCGCCTCAAACCTTTTTGCCTTGGCTTCAGCGTCTGGAGTCCAGGAGACTCCATCTGCTCCATAGACTTCCTTGGCAATGGTTTCAACCCTTTGTCGAAGTGGCATTTCAAGGGGATAGAGGAATTTGAAATTGGGCTTATCTTTGCAGGCCTCCATGACCACATCCGCCAGCTCCAGAGCTCCATCGCCCCCTTTGAGCCAATGCTCGGAGAGGGCAACACGGGCACCCGCTTTTTCGGCATGCTTGCGGACCATCGCAATCTCATCCTTGGTGTCGGTATGGAAGGCATTGATACAGACAACCGGACTGATTCCCGATTTCCTGATCACCCCGATGAGGTGAGTCATATTGACAATACCCTTCTCAAGAAGCCCAAGGTTCTCCTTTGTGTATTCTGGGGGGATAGGCAGCCCTGCTACGACCTTGGGCCCACCGCCATGCATCTTCAGAGCCCTGATTGTAGCAGTCAGTATTGAAACATTGGGAACAAGGCCGCTCAGCCGACACTTCACATCCCAGAATTTCTCAAAACCGATATCCGCGGCAAAACCACTCTCGGTGACATGGTAATCGAACATCTTCAAACCAATACGGTCGCCAATGATAGAGGATTGACCGACGGCGATGTTGGCAAAAGGACCGGCGTGGACCAAACAAGGCTGATATTCCGTAGTCATCATCAATGTGGGGTTGATTGTAGTTCGCATAAAAGCACACATTGCACCTGCCACTTCAAGGTCTGTAGTGGTGACTGGCTTACCTTTCTTATCATAGGCGACGATAATTTTACCAAGTCTCTCCCTGAGGTCTTTCAGATCCCGGACAATGGAGAGGGTAGCCATGAGCTCTGAGCTCACAGTGATGCCAAATTTGGATTGCATGAGAAAGCCATCCATCTTGCCCCCAAGACCCATCACAATGTTCCGCAACCCTTGGGCGCAAAAATCCATGACCCAGCCCATCTCAATATTGGTTGGGTCAATGTCCAAACGTTTGAGCTTTCGCTTAGCTAACTCGGAATCGTCGTAGTTTCTTTCATGCTGCATCCTGGCATTCAGAGCAACCATTGCCAGGTTGTGGGCATTAGTAATGGCGTCGATGTCACCAGTAAGGCCTAAAGAGAATTCAGTCATTGGAATGAGCAGGGCTTTTCCTCCTCCTGCAGCCGTACCCTTGATATTCATCGTCGGTCCACCTGAAGGCTGCCGGATACAACCACCAACATTTTTTCCTCTTTTCCCAAGCCCCTCCATAAGACCCATGGCAGTCGTTGTCTTCCCTTCTCCTAACGGGGTAGGGGTGATGGCAGTAACTTCAATATACTTTCCGTCAGACTTACTCTTTAGCCGATCAATAATCTTCATGAAATCGACTTTGCATAACCTCCCGTAGGGAATGATTTCATCCTTCTTAAGGCCCAGTTTTTCGCGCCACTCGTCAACGGTAGGCATATTCTCTTCTGCAATATCCCCGAGCTGCCAATCTGCAAGCTTTCTTGGATCCGCGTCATTATACTTTTTTGAGATGTTGAAACCCATGTTCTTACTCCCCCTTTCTCTTTGAGATTATTTAAATTTTTCTTCTAAAACAGTCCAATCCATCAAATAACAAGAGATTTTGGTCTGGAATTGAAGAATCCCCCCTTTCTTTGCTTTTGATTGCGGAAAGATGATTCTTAACGGTAATAATAACTGGATTTTTAGTCAATTTCTTTATGTGGCTAAAATCACAATCTCGATGCGCATGCTAAAATAATAGGGTTCTTTTGTCAAGGGAATTTTTTGCAAGTTAAGGAAAGATTGATCTATGGGTAAACTATTTGAAATCAAAAAACTTTTTAACTTTTCACGTTTAATCTTAAAAGGTCAAAAAAATGAATACACAACATAAAAATGGATGGCCATTAGGTAAAAGTGAAAAAATGCATTAAATATTTGTTAGATATTGACTTAAATAGTTTTTTGAATAATAATATTTTTAATTTAATCTTGGCGATGAAGTTCGCCGTAACTCGTCCTTGCCGCAGGCGGGGAATGATAACTTCTACCGGGCAGAAACTGGTGGAAGTTTTTTTGTTTTTGGAACGAGACGGATCACAGAAAATGAAAGAGGGCTTTCAAAGGTTAAAAAAAGAGATTGACCAGTTGAGCCGTTTACTCGAACTCTCAAAAGTCATCCAGTACCTGAAGAATCGGGAGAAGGAGGAAGGAGGATTCAGTTTTGCCCCGGAGCTTTATCCCGATCTTGAAGACACCTATTTTGCCGTTCGAATATTACAATTTCTGGATGTGGATGTAGATCGAAACAATACCGCGAAGTACCTGAAAAATATTAATTGGAAGGAAGTTGGTTTTCCAAGGGCGGTTTATATGCTTCTCTATATCCATCGATCATTGGGCATAGAGTTGCCTCGCCAACTAATCGATCTGTCTGTTAAAGACTGGTCTGGGTTCACAATCCTTGATGCTCAATACTTTTCCGACGAGATCCGAAGGTTACTCCATCAACCCCCGAGCCCTTTGCCCTTTGTGTCTCCTTTTCGATTTCAAGGTCATGAGAACCTGCAGACCCTTCGAAAAAAGGTATCAATCCTGTTGGACCGGGATATTGACTTCGATAGAGAACAAATCGTTCGATGGGTTCAACTAAGCCAGAATGGAGATGGAGGATTCGGGTTTTATCCCGAAACGACCTCGTATATGGAAAATACCTATTGTGCCCTTGAGATTCTGTCAATGCTCGGCTCTTCACCCGTACAGATTGAACTCTGTCGGAAATACATTCTTAGCTGTCAGACCAAGAACGGAGGGTTTTGTAGGGCTCCCGCCAGTTTTCCATTTATCGAGAGTACGTATCATGCAGTGACGGGGTTGCTCCTGTTAAACGGAATGGAAGAAGAGAAGGTTTCATCTGCTATTACTATGATGACCTAATTGTCGTTTTATTATTCTCTTCTCTTTTTGCTCCGTTGGTCTTTTTAGGAGACTTTTAGTTGGCTTTGGTGGGAATGGCTCTATGAGGTGTGGGAATGGCGGGCACAGGAATCGATTATGCGGGCTGCGATTGCAGGGATGGTCCCGATGGATAGAGGAGCACAGCCTATGGAATCTTCAATGCAGGATTTGGTTTGTTCTAGTTTTTGGGCAGTGCGTTAATGGGGATTCTTTACGATGTCTCGGTTCCGTCTCTCATTATATTTTCAGTTGTGATGCAGCTTGCCTCCTTGCCCTTTTTTCTTTTGATCGGGAAGAGGCCCAAGTTAGTTTAATGAGACGAGAAGCATCTATTTAGAGTCGGTCTTGTTTCGGAAGAGAGTGAAGGTCCATGCTCAACGCAAATCAAAAAAGATTCTTAAGAGCAACCTTAGGTGTGGTGGAAGACGAACTGATGAATGTCAGGCGGCTTCTTCAGATGGACGGGGAAGAAAGGTTATTTCTGCACACGGTTGATGACCTCACTCAGCAGGAAAAGCAACACGTCGTTGAAAAGATGGACCGCATGAGAGAGTATATGCTTCACCTGAAAAACCTTTTTGGCTTAGACCCGGGGGAGAGGAACATTCGTTGGATGGTTAAAGCGGCTTCAGTCTATCTTGCGGTGGACTTGGAGGAAGCCATGTCCGATAGATTACGGGGAAGGGGTGAAACCGCATCAGAGATAAAGGAGACCTTGGATCCGATATTAGAGAAGATGATCTCGCTTGTTCGTGACATGGGAGTATGCATGGAGTCTGATTTGTGAGAGCTTGGCATGTTATCTTGGCGACGAGTCGTGAGCCTTAATTTCATGGTATTGATGATCCAGGAAGAGATGTGAGGATGTGAAGAAAAAGGAAATAAACGATGGGACGATCATTACGGGAAGCTTTCAATTATCGCGGGTGCGCGATTTGCCACATGCTGGACAGAGACGAGTCCGATTTTATGGCCCAATTACAGTACAAAATAGTTAAGGATGAAAAGGTACGTCAGCAGCTAGGGAAGAATGTGTGGCATAGCGTTCCAAAAGGATTCTCGATATCAAAGTAACGCTTTTTTGATTCTATCGAACAAAAGCGTTCCGACCTGCATAGATGGCTTCATTCCTAAGTTCCTCTTCAATACGCAACAGTTGGTTATATTTTTCAATCCTCTCTCCGCGACATGGGGCGCCCGTTTTAAGGTGACCGGTACCCATTGCCACTGTGAAATCGGCGATGAAGCTGTCCACCGTTTCACCACTTCGGTGAGAAATCATGGCTCCCCATCCTGCTTTACGGGCCATTTCTATTGCGGCCACGGTCTCAGTGAGCGTACCAATCTGGTTGAGCTTGATGAGCACCGCATTGGCAACATTCTCGGTGATGCCACGCTCAATCCGTTTAACGTTTGTGACGAATATGTCGTCGCCCACCAGCTCGATCTTGTCGCCCAACTTTTTATTGAGTAGTTTCCAGCCACCCCAATCGTCCTCAGATAGACCGTCTTCGAGGGCAATGATTGGGTATTTCTTGATCCAATCGCTATAAATCTCAACCATCTCATCGGAAGTCACATTTCGTCCCTCCGTCCGGAGGTGATAGTATCCGTCTTCGTAGAAACTACTGGAAGCCGGATCAAGGGCAAGAGCGATGTGCTCCCCAGGACGATAACCGGCCTTTTCGATGGCTTTAAGAATCGATTCCATTGCATCGGAGTTCTTCTTCAGCGCTGGAGAGAAACCGCCCTCGTCGCCTACGCCTGTCGAGTAGCCAGCTTCCTTCAGAACGCTTTTCAGGGTGTGGTAAATTTCGCTCCCCCATCGTAACGCCTCTCGGAAGCTGGGTGCGCCCACGGGGGCGATCATGAATTCCTGCAAATCCGTTCCCTGCCAGTTCGCATGGACCCCCCCGTTGAGGATATTGAACATAGGCACTGGTAAGACCCTGGCCTCCGTTCCTCCCAGATAGCGATAGAGTGGCGACCTGACTGAACTCGCTGCGGCGCGTGCAACCGCGAGGCTAACCCCGAGAGTTGCATTGGCACCGAGTTTGCTCTTGTTCGACGTGCCGTCCAGATCGATCATGGCTTGATCTATCCTTGGTTGGTCCAGCGCATTCATGCCAATCAGAACGCGAGAAATCTCCTTGTTAACGTGGTCCACCGCCCGCAGAACACCTTTTCCGTTATAACGGCCCTTGTCTCCATCGCGTAGTTCGAGAGCTTCGTGGATACCCGTTGAAGCTCCCGAAGGGACTGCTGCTCGTCCCCACTCCCCGGTCTCGAGCTGAAGTTCGGCCTCAACGGTCGGGTTCCCACGTGAATCCAAGATCTCCCTCGCATGAACTGACTTGATAATTGAACTCATTCTCTTCCCTCCTAAAATCTATCCTCTTCCTCCCTTGCTCAATTTTAATAATATATAGCTTTTCCTCTTAAAGCAATGCTCTCTTAGCACCCACTGCAAAAACTTGACACAAGTTCTTTTAAGTTGTTAAAATGATGTTATAAAAAGAGGTGATGGAGTTCACCCAATAACCGCCGTTGAGGCTGATGACTCCTGCAGGGAGAACCTGAAGGAGTTTTTTTATGGACTTAGCAATAGCTGGTGCACCCCTTGATTCTTTTACACAAACCTATCAAGCGCTACTGCCCCGAATTCAGGAGATCTGTGATCAGTTCCATATCGTCTCCCTGAATCGCCAGATCGAAGCCTGTGAAAATCTTCTTCAACAAGATCAACTGATAGATGTAGCTATCCTGGGGCAATTTAAGTCCGGGAAAAGTTCCTTCCTCAATAGCCTGATCGGAAAACCCATTCTTCCGGTGGGTGTCATTCCCGTCACCACAACGATCACCCGCCTGCAATATGGGAAAAGAGAGAGAGTGATCGTCAGGCACTTTGACGGCCTGCAGACCGAGGTGGATATCGGAGCAATCGAAGAGTTTACCTCGGAGGCCCAAAACCCTGCCAATCGGAAAAACGTCGAGTTGGTCGACGTAGAACTACCTTCCTTAGAAAAGTATGGCGGGCTACGTTTGGTCGACACCCCTGGCCTGGGGAGCATTTTTAAGTACCACATCGAGACCTCGGAAAACTGGCTCCCGGAAGTGGGCACAGCTTTGCTGGCCATCAGCTCGGACCGCCCTTTGGCAGAGGACGATTTACAGCTCATTCGGGAATTGCGAACGCATACGCCGAAAATCGTCCTCCTCCTTACCAAGGTTGACCTTCTTTCCGAAGAGCAGCAAAAAGAAGTCGTTGATTTTTTTAGGACCGCACTCCAGCGGGAGCTTCACGAACAATTTCCTATTTTCCTTTACTCCACTCGCCTGGACACCGAACAATGGAAACAAAGGGTGGAAAACGAAATCTTTCGACCCCTCGCCATTAATCGGGAAGAGGAGTTTTGGAACATTTTGCAGCACAAGGTCCGATCCCTCGGAAAGGGCTGCCTGAACTACCTGGAGATTGCGCTAAAGACTTCCTTACAGGCTGACTTTGACCGGGAGCAACTCAGGAAGCAGATTCTAAATGAGAAGGTGAATTACGAACTGATCCGCGAAGAAATTTCTCTGATTGCGCGGGAAAATTCGCTGCAAACCCGGGAACTCATCAAGAATTACCTGGAAAAATTTCATGAGTCTCAGGTCAAAAAAAAGCTCCTGGAAATACTGCGAAAAGAAATGCCATCCTGGAAAGGCAATATCGGGAAACCCACACGAAGATATGAGGATTGGCTCCATGAAACCCTGGCCGAAGAGCTCGATCGTATTTCTAAGACCGAATATAAGCATTTCTTGGGTACGCTCAAAAAGGCCCACGCCAGCCTCTCGCGCTCCCTGGAGGCCTTCCGGAGCTTGCTAAACCAGAACATCGAAAGAGTACTCGGGCTGAGACTTGCCGAAGCCGACTGGAAGATCGAGGTGGCCGAACCCCACCAGCCGGATATAAAGATAGGTCGGACTTTTGACTTCCATTTTAGTCTGATCTGGTTCTTAATTCCCATGTTTATTTTCCGCCCTTTCTTTGAGAGGCACTATTTAAACGAGGTTCCCAACGAAGTGTTTGTAAACCTCTCCCGCCTGGCCGCTCAATGGGAAGACCGGATTAACAAAGCCATCGAAGGGATGAAGAAGCAGGCGCTGAAGTATGTCCAGGATGAGCTGGCTACGATTGAAGCGCTTCTATCCAGGCCCCACGGCCAAACGGAAGAGGTTCAGCGGAGGATAGAGGAGTTAAAGAAAATATTAGAGTAGATTGTCGTTGGGTGATGGAGTCCGCCGAAAAGTGCCCTTAGAGCTGATGACTCCTTCCAAAGCTTGTATCCTTGGTGGGAGTTGTTGGTGGGTGGGTGGATGAATGTCTTGAACTTACGTTGTTGCAGCGATTGCTTGCTTTCCTTCAAGAAGGAATCTTTTCAACCAATGACCAGCAAGTGCCCGCGTCCCGCGTTGGGCGGGATAGCCGGGGAGCCTCACTTTTGAGAGGAGGTAGGCTGAACATCAATGATCATAGGATAAAATTATGAATTCTATTGACGGGAGTGAAAAGCATAGATTAGAATATGGGGCAATTCATTCAAAGGAGGAAGATTCACGAAGATGAAGAATATCTTTGCGGTTTTTTTGGCTGTAGGTGTGGTGTTAGGAACGAGCAGCCTCGTGACGGCGGCAGAGGCTCATCTCAAAGATTATAATGCAGTGATCGTCAAGGATCTTGAAGTCCCCGCCGGTTCGCCGGCCCCTGAGTCGGCAGGGTTGCAGATGGCTGAGAAGGCGGTTTACCAGATCAAGAGGTATAATGATAAATATAAGCTCTTTGACACGATCGTTAAAGAGGGCGGGAAGGCAAGTAAAGAGAGCCTTTCCGGCAAAAAGGTGCTTCTGATACAGGGAGAGGTTAAGGAGTATACGCCTCCCACCGTGGGGCGGCGGATAGGGCGGTCCTTTATCCCATTTGGAGAATACACCGGCACGGCTTACTTCGCTGCCCACTACAAGTTCATCGACAAGGAAACCGGCGACGTCATCTATGAGACCGATCTGAGAACGTCCTCCACGGGTGCAAATGACACTGTTGAGTACGCTATGGATAGAAACGGGGAGGCCTTAACTAAATATATTCTCAAGTTCAAAGGAAAATAATTCTTCCTCTGACCCGAAGGAACCCGTTTGTTCAGGCAGCTTTCGAGGGGGGGGGACAGAAGTGCTCCCCTCGAGATGAAGCGGCATAAAAACAGGCAAAGGCATTTTAGCAGTTGGAGATAATGGCTACACATTGCACAGATCTAATGCGCCATAGACTCCTCCTTTATTGGTCTTCTAAGCAAACTCAGCCTTTACCCCCGCACAAAAACCAAATTGTCTCGGCCATTTTCTTCACTCTGAAGCAGGCTGCGCAGAAAAGAAGAAAGGATTCGCTGCCCTCATGCACCCGAGGGGAAGCGGCTCCAAGTTACAATCTGGGCTGGACAAAGGAAATTCCCGTGAAAGTCCCACGGGTCAGGTGATTCAAACATTCCAAACCCCTGCGCCTTCGACTTAGATCAAAAATTCCCAGGCGATCAAAAAGATGCAGAACAGGCCAATGGCAAGCATGGAAAACCCCATCACGATGGAGAAAAGGTCTGTCATGACGCCTGGATAGTTGGTCCGATAGGTCTCCAGCCTCTTTTCAGCCACCATTCGGCGGTACTGCTCGGGTCGTTCCTCCACCAACTCGTATTTGGGAAACCTTCCAGTGAAGATCACCGTATCGATGGGGAACTTGGAGGGGCGGAAGTGGGTATTGAAGAAATGGACCGTAAAGATGAAGCCCGAAGTCAGGAGGACCACGTCCGAATGGACAATCGTTGCAATGTTGAGAACCCATCCAGGAAGGAAGATGGTGAAATATTCTGGAAACCAAAGCATGAGTCCTGACATGGCAATGGCCGACATCCCGCAGAAAACGGTCATAAAGTCGAATTTCTCCCAGTAGGTCCAGCGATCAAACTGCGGTTTGGGTCCCCTGTTGAAAAACCATTGGATCATTCCAATAAAGTCTCGAATATCCTTACGGCGAGGACAGAGAGAATCCGGGCCAAATAGCCTTTGAACGAAATGTGGACTTCCGGGAATGTTCTTGAAGAAGAGAAAGTAGATGATGTAGATGATCGTCGTCCCGAAATAAGCGAAGGTGACCGCAGCGCAGATCCGGTGAACAAAGCCGGCTGTCCTCGCCCCTCCCAGAAAATGCATGAGACCGCTTGCCCAGGGGGCTTGGGAGAATTTTAAGGGAAGTCCTGTAATGACGAGTACAAGGAAGGTGACCATCATCGTCAGGTGGAGAGCGATATCAAAGGAACTGAATCGGCGGTAGATATGGCTCGCCTCTTCAGGCTTCACATGTTGGGGCAAAAAGATACCCTTTATCCTCAATTCCCTTCGCTCCCAGAAGTCCTTCCGCCACCAGAGGAAGGTATGCAACCAGACGACCCCAAAGACCGAGGCTAGGAGGGTGGCGATAATCACGAACGTCCAGTAGAAGACCGGCCCTCGCTTTGGATCATTGCGTGTCGCATGCGTCACCCATTGGACGAAGTTGGCATTGGCCCTCAGGTGACATTTTCCGCAAGTTTCGAGGAGGCGTCCTTTTGAGATTGTGGATTTCGGATTTTCTGGCGGCAGAATACTGTGAAACCCGTGACAATCGGCACAGCCTGCGACAAGGGACGGATAACCCAACTTTTCAACCTTCCCGTGGTAGCTCCCATAATAGGTCTGGGTTGCGATGAGGAAAACCTTGTTCCGCTCCATCATCTCCCTGTCCCCATGGCATTTCTGGCATATCTCGGTATGAAATTCTTTCCGAAATGCGACCTCTTTGGGATCGTCTCCCTTCAAGAGGGGAACTTTATGGAGGCCATGGCAATCACTGCAGGTTGCCGAGTCCCGGTTCCCACCGAGGACGGCCTTGCCATGGACACTCTCCAAGTAACCGTCATCGGCGTGGCAGGCCGTACACTTTTGAATGACCCTGGTCTTGTCCCCCTTCCAAGGGGTCATCTCGTGAATGTCTATGTGGCAGTCCTTACACTGAACGTCATTGATGAAATGGACGCTCGCATAGTGCTCTGAGGCTTCTTTCTTGTGGCAGAGATGGCAAGTACGGGGCTCGTCATGGACTTTCGCCCCTTTTCCCATGGCGTGCTCAGTGATGTCCGTGATATCCAAATGGCAACTGTAACAAGAGTTTGCCCCATGGACCGACTGGGCAAATTTCCTCTCGTTGATCTTATTTCCATGACAGCCAAGACATGCGAAGTTGTCGGTACACTCATAACAGTATTCCCGTCCCTTGATTGCGAGCTTCGCTCCTGTTTTCGAGGGACCAGATCTTTTTTCTTCTTCGGCCGAATTTGAACCCTCCTTTTTGGCGGCAGGGTTGGCCGCCCAGACCCATTCCCAGTTCGAACCGAGAGAAACGGAGAAGGCGACGGAGATCAAAACGAGATGTCCTATCTTCAATTTCATAAGTTCCGCAATGCAAAAATAGTGATCCCTACTCCTTTTCCCTTTTATTGGATAACTTATTTTTTAGCTGCCCATTGCTCATTTATACGCCTTTTTCGAAAATTAGGGAAGCGAAAGTTCAGGACGGAGTCCTCAAAAAATGGAGTGAGGACTTCACCTACAGTCTTCAATACAGGATGGTAATTAGATGCAATGATCACGAATTGAAATCCGCAAAAACAAAAAAGGCAGGGTCCGATTCCAGGGGTTCAGTCCATATTTTCTTTTGAATTACTAAAAAGTCTAATCGCTATTCAAAGGACACCAATTTAAGGATTAACATATACCGTCACTCTTGTGGGCTCTACCATCAGTTTTTCAATTTTGTCGTGGATCTCTGTCCTTTCAGGATTCTTTTCCCAATCTTTCCATTCGTCTGCGTTGTGCCATGTGGAGATCACAATTAAATTATAAGGGTCGTCAGACGCTTGCAAAGTTTCTCCCGAGATATACCCCTTGGCACCAAGCGCTTTTTTTCTCAATTCCTCGAGCAATTTCAAAAAATCCAGAACCTTCCCTTTCTTGACCCTTCGGTCGATAATAATCTTTGCTGTCATTCTTCCCTCCGATTAATTTTTTATCATCCCCAAAATTGTTTTATACTCGTCTTCTCTCCGGCAAAGAGGTATTCTCGCTAATAACATAGCTGAATTGACGCCTTTATCAATCCATGAACTCGTTAATTCAAAGAATCGAATACACCCATCGACCTATCAGTTATGGGTTGAAATCTGCATTCTAAAGGTAACACCTTTCCATGTAGGAAGGAAGAGATAAGATACCCGGTTATCGTTTCCACTTGTCTTCAATTGGAAGATGACCTGGGGGTTGGTGATTACCAATTGAATTAAACAAAAAAGGCAGAACCATTTCTGAGTCTGCTTTTGTTCTTTGGCAACGGAATATTGATTTACTTTCTAAACTTTTCTCTTAGCTCTACAAGACTGATTACAGGAACACGAGAAAAATAATCGTTCACAATGTGGGAGACCATTTGCCTATGGATAATACCGTATACCCCGCTTTTTCTAAATCCTTAACAACGGGCTT
>DASPPQ010000009.1:0-16231 GCA_035625415.1 Thermodesulfobacteriota bacterium | reverse complement strand
TGATGACCGAAGAGACACTTCAACGGGGATTTAATTGGGTGTGCAAAGAGGGCTATTCCTGGGGTTCCATCTTTAAGAGAGTTTTCCATCCCCAACAACGATTCGTCACCCGGGTCCTTTCGAATATCGCCTATCGAAGCATTGCACAGAAGACGCCGGAAGGATATCTTCCAGGGCTTTCACGAATTTTGCAGAGGATGAACGATACCATCCCTATCCAAAATACTCGGGATTTGATACAGCGGGTGGGGGAGAGAATCGCTGAGAAGAAACTCCGGATCGGCCAAAAAGCAGCCGATACGCTCAAACTCTATTCTGTTTATGATGAGTGGCTTAGAACCCTATTTGTCCGGCTTGAAGGGTCGATGGATCGGGAGGGAGCAAAAGAGTTAGTGGAGAGGCTTAATGGGGCCTTACATGTTAGGATTCAAAAAGTCATCCTTGACTTCAAAGATGTTGGGGCGTTCTCCCCGGAGGCAATCACCCTGCTCTCCAGAAAAGGGCTTCTTCAGACAGAAGAAGGAAGACTCTGGATCGCTGTGAACCCGCCGGGCATCCTTGGTTAGGTATCCCGCCCCTTTTCTCTTTGAAATCATCGTTTCAATTTTCATCAATTTGGCCTTCTGAGGGGCAATACGGATCATCATGGTATCGATTACGGGGAGAAACAAACAACTTTCGGTCATCTAACGTTAATCTATTGGGTTCGAACTTGTCCCGAATCCAGACCTATTGCAAGCCAAATATTGCATGTTACTTCCTTGTAATCAACGAACTGCCTTCTTTTCTTCCTATTGCAGATTCAACCAGATATCTTCAGCTCGGCCAAAGTGCAGGAAGTGGCAAGATATGTGGCCATCGGATTCAGAAAGCTTTTTAATCCTATCGGGTGTGTTACTTCTTCAACGATTCAGTCCCTTGTCAAAGTATGCATGGCTTGAATTGGTAATCATCAAAGCTCTCTTTTTCATTTCGATCTTCTTTGCTTCCCCAACGCCCCGATAGAGAAGTGCAGCCCCATATCCTATCATCCAGTTCCCTTGAAATACTACTCTCTTTATCTTATATTCAGTACACCTCAAAGCAAGTATTTATTAGCATTTCTCAGAGTTCATTCAAATGATCATGAGGGTGAAGATGGAGGAGTTAACCAGAGAGATCAAGGGATACGTCTTAGATCAAAAGCTGGACCTCGTGGGAGTCGCCTCGACGGATCGAATCGGTGCGATCACCCCGGAAGGATATCACCGACCCAGTGATCTGCTTCCCGAGTGCAGGAGCAGCATTGTCATGGCTCTTCGATGGGTGGACCCATTGGTGGATGGGTTGCCTGAACTTCGGGGTATGTACAGCCGGATGATGATCATGATGAATAATCGGCTGGATCAGACGCTTCTACGAATCGCCCATTTTCTGAGCCAGAAGGGCTTTTTGGCGATGCCGGTCCATGCCTCGGACCCATACGACTTGAGCACTCTGAAAGGTGTGCTTTCCCACAAGCACGCGGCCGTGCAGGCTGGATTGGGGGAATTTGGGGTTTCCAATCTCCTCCTGACGCCTCAGTTCGGACCGAGGCAGCGTTTTGTGCAGATCTTGACCGATGCCGAACTGACACCTGGCAAACCCCTGAATCTGGGTCTCTGCAAAAAGACCATATCGGAGTGCGACTATGCGTGTATCCGTGCCTGTCCTCCGAAGGTGATTCCACCCCCGCCAAAGGGTCGGGAGACAATGAGAAGGCTGGTCTGGAACGGGGTCAAGATCGACAAGCCTGGTTGCTCCTATTATCAAGACAGAGGGCTCCCGCATATGGGGAGAAACGGCTACACATACCGATGCGGGATGTGTATTATGGCATGCCCGGTTGGATCCGAGATCCGCAAGAGAAAGACGGTCGCCAAGGGGATCAGACCGGTGAGGATGATCCCTTAGACCACGGTTGGGCCTCGCATTTCTTTGGGCCCTCTTATAAACTTTAATTACAAAGGAAGAAGAAAATGGCTGAATTGGACCGAAGAGATTTCTTGAAAAAGTTCTTGAAGACCGGGACCACAGTGATGGGAGCAGCGGTTCTCGCACAGGTTGCCCCGAAAGGGTCAAACAGGAGCCAACCCTTCGCCGAGGCCGCCGGCCCGGAGCCGGAGTACGAGATCTACGCCGTGAAGTACGGCGGTCCGCTGATCCGCAAGGTGGCGATCGTTTTGTGGAACGTCGGCTGGGACGAGGACGGCCCGATTAATTACTATGTCTGGGCCATCAAGGCACGGAACGGCGAGACTATCGTTGTGGATACTGGCGCCAGTCCTGCTCAGGGGGCCGCGCGGAAAGTTCCTGGGTACGTGAGTCCGATCGAGGTGTTAGCACGCGTTGGCATCAATGCTAACAATGTGACCAAGGTGATCATCACACATATGCACTGGGATCATGTGGGCGGCATGGAGGGGTTCCTTCAGGCCTATCCGAAGGCCACGTTCCATGTGCAGAGGCGGGAGTTTGACTTCTGCATCAAGAATCCTGTCTCCCAGCGGAAGCCTATCGCGATTCTCTTCGATCCCCTGGCTAACAAGGTCGTGGGGGACATGGAACGGTCTGAGCGCCTGGTGATCGTGGACGGTGACCACAATCTCGTACCCGGCGTGGACTTGATCTTGGCCCCCGGCCATACCCTTGGCTTGCAAGTGGTACGGGTGAATACTGCCAAGGGGCCAGCAGTCGTGGGTTCTGATTGTGCCCACGTCTTTCGAGGCTACCGGGAAGACAACCCGAGCGTTTTCATTATGGATATGCCCGCTTGGATCCAGAGCTTCGATAAGGTGAAATCGAAAGCCCCCATCGATCTTATCTTTCCTGGGCACGATGTCCTCATGCACCAGGGCTATCCCAAAGTCGCCGAGGACGTCACCAGGCTCGTATAGAACCGGTGCGTACATTTACCCGGGATACGTGATTTTTGCTGAGACTGTTGAAAAACCCTTCAGCATAGTTAATGGGTGATTTTCGGGGGGCTCATGACCCCTCATAATTATGAGATCGTTGATTGGGGCGCATTCTGTGAGGTCATTTTTTTCTGCATCTCACCCAAGAATCTCCTCGGGGACTTTTTCGACAGTCTCTCCTTCAGATCTACATGGACTTCGTCTAGCGGAAATCCTCAATTATGGATGTTCAGAACAATGACCTTGAAGAATTACAAACACGCAGCATAGCATTCCATTTTTGACGAATTATTCCAACGCAGAAAATTCTCAAACTGTGATAACCATTCGATTACAATGGGCTGTCCCCATACGAGAAGCTCGTCTTGTGCTCAAATTTTTCGTTGACTAAAAGCAGCTAAAAGGGTAGGCTTCTTAGAAATAACGAATTGTAAAATAATAATTGTTGGGTCAAGAAAGGAGAACAATAAAAATGATTCCCAAGATCGCAGTGGTTGCGATTATGATTTTGATCCTCTTGACGATTTCAGCGGGGGCTGGCAGTCTAGAGAAGGAGGCGGCTGCAGCCGTCGCGGCCGAAAAATGGCTCGGCCTCGTGGATGTAGAGAAATATGCAGAGAGCTGGAAGGAAACGGCAGAACTTTTTAGAAATGCAGTAAAGCAGGAGCAATGGGAGCAATTGTTGCACGCTTCGCGGAAACCTCTTGGCAGGCTCGTTTCAAGAAAAATTAAGACGAAAGCCTACACGACTTCTTTGCCGGGGGCTCCGGACGGGGAATACGTAGTCATTCAGTTTGAAAGTTCATTCGAAAATAAAAAATCAGCGGTCGAGACAGTTACTCCTATGCTGGAGAAAGACGGAAAGTGGCGGGTCTCCGGCTATTACATCAAGTGAACGGGCGACTCAACAATTCGCTCCAGAGGTTATAATCTATTCCTAACGGAAATCCTTAACCCATGATTCGATTTCATCTGACCTCTTTGTCGGTGAACTAAACGACCCCCTTTCCCACTCTTCCTTCCTGAAGTCCTCAAGCCATGAATCGATATCACTATAGCAGATTTCAACTGATAATCCTTAAAAGATAATTTCCACAACGGCATTATTGGCGTTGACAAGATGGCCAGCTTTGATATCATTAGTTTGATAATCCTAAAATTTTTAGAGGTGGGCTGCTATGTATAATCTCGACGGACAGGTCGCTATCGTCACAGGTGCAGGAAGCGGATTGGGACGAGCCATCATCCTGCGCCTTTCCAAAGAGGGAGTCACTGTCGTGGCCACAGACTTAAATGGGGAGGCTTCAGAAAAACTGGTTAGGGAAATCAGGGATCAAGGCAGGTCCGGCCTTTCTATTCAGATGGATGTCTCGGTTGAAAAAGATGTGGAATGGACGGTCAAACAAGCAATGGAGAATTTCGGCCAAATCGACATCCTGGTCAATAGCGCCGGTGTTGGAAATCCTGGGTGGATCATCAAGCATTCGGAGGAAGACTGGGAAAACACCATGCGGGTCAATCTCAAGGGCACCTTCTTATGCTCACGGGCTGTGGCCAAAGAGATGATTCCCCGCAAAAGGGGACGGATCATAAATATTTCTTCCATATCCGGAAAATCCGGAGAGGAGCTGATGGGGGCCTATTGCGCTTCCAAATTTGGAGTGATCGGTCTGACTCAGGTTATGGCCAAGGAACTGGGGCGCTATACCATCACGGTGAATGCTGTTTGCCCGGGGTACATCTGGACGCCCATGTGGGAAAGTATGGGGCAGTGGTTCAAAGAAAATTTTCCTGCTCTGGCGCAGTTAAGCCTCCGGGAAGTTTTTGAGACACGGGTGAAGTTGGTTACTCCGCTTCGCCGGCCACAGGAGCCCGAGGATATCGCCAATCTCGTAGCTTTCTTAGCCTCGGAAGAGGCCCGAAACATCACCGGTCAGGCCATCAACGTGGATGGCGGGGCGGTGATGCATTAAGGCAGTTTGGGGCTGACAGCTCGGGAAAAAGACGAAGAGGTGCCTTATAATACTTTCTCTTTCCGAAGGGGGTGGTGGATGGAGAAAGACCTTTAAAGTTTTTTTTATCAGAATTTTGGGTCCTCATCGAAAATTTAGATTTGTATCACTATCTAACCTCTGAAAGATATTTTAAAGGCCTTCCATAAAAAAATCATTACGAGTTTAATTCCTATTTAGAAAAAGCTGCACATAGGGTTCCTTTCACGGCTGAGATTGTATTCGAAAACCGATTGCAGAAAAAGGAGGTAATCAACCATGGAAGAAAGGATAGGCCGCAGAGTATTTCTTCGCAAAGCTGGAGTTGCTGCCTTAACCCTATCGGCTATTCTTCATCGGACATCGGAAAATAACCATGCGATGAACGGATCGTCGACAGATGCCCCACGAGAAAGCAAGGGGAAGACAAGGAGGATTGCTGTTGAGGAACATTGGATGCCCCAGACCGGAAAACCGCCGGAATTTACTCCGTCTATCAACCCCGCAGAGATGTCCCACGTCCTGCCGTTGCTTGGCAATTTCGAGCTGCGGTTGCCTGTTATGGAAGAATCTGGCATTACCATTCAGGTGATCGCACCTGTGGGTATCCGGGTACCCGACAGAAGCATGGCTGTTGCTATCATCAAGAGGATCAATGATACCCAGGCTGAAATCATTGGCAAGTATCCTGGCCGTTTTGCCGGTTATGCAGCACTGCCCACTGTAGATCCAAAGGCGGCCGCTGATGAACTCGAGCGAGCCGTGACCCAGCTGGGGTTTAAGAGAACGATGGTATTCGGTCAGGTTAACGGAGAGTATTTCGATGAACAGAAGTTCTGGCCTATCTGGGAACGCGCTGAGGGTCTGGGAGTGCCGATCTATTTGCACCCCATGGACCCACCTTCCTGGGCAACAAAAATGTATGAAGGGCATCCTGAACTGCTGGGACCCGGCTGGAGTTGGACAGTCGATACGGCAAATCACGCGCTGCGCATCATCGGCGCTGGCGTATTCGACGTATTCCCCAAAACCACACTGATCCTGGGACATATGGGAGAGTCGCTCCCTTATCTCCTCGGTCGCTTGGACGAAGGGTATAGAATGGCATTCAAAACGCGGAAGCTCAAGAAATTGTTTTCTGAATATGTTAAAGAAAACATCGTAATCACGACCAGCGGCAGGTACAGGCCGGAAACGCTGATCTGCGCAATCAGCGCCATGGGAATCGAGCGCGTGCTCTTTGCGGTAGACTATCCCTTTGTGGCGCCGAAGGATGCGGTACAGCAGATAGAGAGTACACCCATAAGCGATACGGATAAAGAAAAAATATATCACCTCAACGCAGAGCGACGGTTGAAACTGTGATGGCCTATCTAAATTGAGCTGACCTTGGAGCAAAGAAATAGTCACATGGGGACATCGGCACCCGATAAGAATGCGGTCTAACGAGGCGCCGAAGAGGGGCGGCATTCCCGTAAACGAATAAAGAATCGAACCCGCATCAAAGGACCATGCCATGCTATCACATGGGTAAATCCACGAGAGGGATATATTCTTCTCTTGATGAGAGGAACACAAAGCGCATCCAAAGACTTGATGGAAGATGGGAGCCATAAGAACTGGATACTGTTAGCCGGGATCAGATGAAAATGGGCTGGCTAGCCTAATTTCCTTCCAGGAGAAGAGGTGTTTATCTGCTTTGGATGGGCCCTTTGGGGAAGCTCAGAAGTTCACGGTTTGAAGACCAAATCTTCCTGTTTCCAGCTTCGTTAGTGGAATAGGGTTTTGCAAGTTATATTCAGCTTCTGCAGATGATGTTAGGTCAAACTTGGATCGTTGCTTCCTTCCTGTAATTCTTATCAACACTATTTGCCATAATCGTGCAGATTTCAATCCATAATCGATAAGCCGATTTGGTGTATTTGGCGTCTTAGTCGTTGAAATATCACTATCGAGCCACATTAATTTTCATAGCAGGTTTTCCAGCCACTTTTCTGTTGCCATGCTAATGCAAAATTGTTATAAATCATTTTAAAGAATCCCGAGGAAGTTGGGAGTATGTATAAAAGGATTTTGGTTCCGTTAGACGGGTCGGAACTGGCAAAAAAGGCCTTAGATCATGCCGAGAAGCTGGCGGAGACCTTCGGTGCTGAAATCATTCTATTGCAAGTCGTTCCCTTTATGCCCATCTATGGAGCACCGGAGTTGATGATGCCTTTTATCTTAGATGAAAAGCAGAAGGAAGCGGCCGAGAGATACCTCACCAACCTTTCTGAGGAATTGAAAAAGAGGGGCTTCAAGGTTACGGCGAAAGTGAAGACGGGTCAGCAGGTGGCCGTAGAGATTATCGACTTCGCAAAGGAAAGCGAAGTAGATTTGATCGTGATGTGCACCCATGGTCATTCGGGAATTACCCGATGGGTCTTGGGGAGTGTTGCGTACAAAGTCTTAACCCGGGCTGAAACACCAATCCTTCTCGTACATCTAAAGAGATAACTGCTTCCCCATGAGGACGATCCTCATCTGGCTCCACATTGCCTCTGAATTGATTGCTCAAAAACTAAACTCCTGTTGAACTTCATTTGGACAATTCAGTAAACTCCAATGATAATTTGATTATAATCTGAGTCATTTCTAAACATCTTTCAAATTTAAGGACCGTTTCCAACATGCGTCGTTACTTCATTTTCGCTTCTGCTGGCTTGGGCCTTCTGATGTACTCCATTGATGGCACAGCGGTAGCAGTAGCATTCCCCAACTTCATAAAAGACTTCGGCACCAATGTCCTTTGGGCAGCATGGACCATTTCAATTTACCTAATTGCGGTTACGAGCGTTATGCCGCTGATGGGCAACCTGAGCGATAGCCTTGGTCGCAAAAAGGTTTTTCTGATTTCTCTCATTCTTTTTACAGCTAGTTCCCTTGCCTGTGGTCTTGCTCCCAACATTTACAGCTTGGTGGCATTTAGGTTCCTTCAGGGGATTGGAGGAGCAAGCTTTCTCCCAACGGCAGCGGGCATTGTGAGTGATCAATTTCCAATGCATCGGGAGAGGGCTATTGGACTCTTTACAAGTATCTTTCAAATAGGAGGTATTGTTGGCCCAAACTTAGGAGGCTGGATTGTGAGTCGATATTCCTGGAGATATATTTTCTACATCAATCTACCTATCGGCATTGGTCTGATAGCTCTGATTATGATTTTACTTGAAGACTCGGAGGTTCTTTCTCGGCCTCATATAGACTTTGCAGGGGCTTCTTTTTTCTTTGGAGCAATACTCTTTCTCATGCTTAGCTTAAATCTCTTTGCCGAGAACTTCTCTATCTTGTCCCTTCTTCTAAGCATCATCTTCTTAGCCGTCAGCTTTTCTTTTCTTTATCTATTTTTTAGTCAAGAGAAGAAGGATTCCAACCCAATCCTGGATATGGCTTTCTTAAGAGCAAAGCCCTTTCTGGCAGCGAACCTATGTAACATGATGACAGGTGCCGGAGTCCTCGGACTCTTTGCCTTCATTCCGCTCTATGCCACCTCAGTGCATAGGTTATCCACGTTGGTTAGCGGTATGATACTAACTCCTCGCTCTCTCGCAATCATTCCTGCCTCAGTTGTAACCAGTTTTCTACTCAAGCGATGGGGTTATCGAAGGCCCATGCTGTTGGGTGTGAGCATAATCTCCCTTGCGACTATCCTTCTCGGCCTGGGGCCCCAGCTATGGAGGATGGTCGGTATCCATTTTGGAATTGCGGAAAGCTTGGCCTTAATAGTCATGCTTTCTGGGGTGGGAATCGGGATCTTCTTTCCTGCGTCCAATAATGCATGCATTGAACTGATGCCTGAGAAGGTAGCTACCATCACAGGGCTTCGAGGCATGTTTGCAAATGTTGGGGGAACGTTGGGAGTTTCATTAATTACAATTATCCTCCATTTGAGTTCTACTCCTGCCAATGGCTTCAGAACTACTTTCGTCTCTTTTGGTCTGGTGCTTTTATTTACTATTCCTCTCATCTTTCTTATGCCCACTGGAAAAGAAAGGATGGAGACAGGCTGAAACCTATAAGCTCGAAGAAGAAAAGTAAGGTTAGAAATGCCACAGGTTTTCTTTTTCTAAAGCTTCCTAATGCTTGCTTTCTATCCATAATCTTCAACTACAGGGGTTATCTTGGAGTGAAGATTCGTAGGTGAACTAAACAGTCCCTTACTCAACTCCTCCTTCCTTAATCCTTAGGCACCGTTTTTGTTAGACAATTTTAATGGGCGGATTTGTGTCGTCGCCCGAATAAATAAAAATAAAGTCTCTCTTGACAAAGATGGGCTTGATGGTTATAATAATTCCTATGTAAAAATTATTCTAAATATGTATCTAATCTTTAATGAAGAAATTCTCAAACATCGGCTTAAGAATGACTCCCCAGAGAATGGCAGTACTTACCTACCTTGAAGGTAACAAAATGCACCCTTCAGCAGAGGATATCTACAAATCGATTTCGAAAGAGTTTTCAACAATGTCTTTTGCAACCGTTTATAACACTCTTACAGCTATGAAGAACCATGGCTGTTTAGTCGAGCTTACCATTGATCCTGATAAGAAACGGTTTGACCCGAAAATCTCCCCACATCACCATTTAATGTGTATTCATTGCAGGCGTATATTAGACGTTGAGATTGATTATCATCTTGCTTCGCCAGAGAGTGACTTCGAAATCATCGGCAATCATATAGAGTTTTATGGTATTTGCACCAAATGCAGGCGGAAAAAAGTGCCAAAGGCAGAGGAATAAGCCTAACTAATATGACTAACCTCATAAGCCATTGTCCATACGTAGGAATTCTTCTTACCCTCATCCTTGGGGGTATTGGATTACCATTTCCAGAAGATGCCGTGCTTTTATTGAGCGGGCTTTTGATTGCCCATGGCACGATCAGACTGTTGCCAACATTTTTGGTTGTATTTCCTCTTCTCCTGCTGACCGATTTCTTCATCTTTTTTGTAGGGAGAAGATATGGAAAGACGCTGGTTCAGCATAAAAGATTGGGCAAGTTGATCTCAGCGGAGAAGCTTTTGAAATTTGAGGAGAGATTTAGGAGAAGAGGAGCCTGGGTCGTTTTTTTTGGGAGACACATCTTAGGATTGAGAACACCGATCTTCCTTGCAGCGGGCATAACGAGAATGTCTGTAGCAAAGTTTCTTATTGTGGATGCAGCCACGGCATTGTTCATGGTTGCCTTATTTTGGGGGGGAACAGGTCTTTTAGGTGGCGAGCTTATCGAAAGGCTAACCACCGGGGCGGCTAGAATTGGGCATCTTGCAATGGTGGTCTTCCTGATATTGCTTGTCGGTTGGGTTGGATACAGGTGCTGGAAACGGAGCCTTGAGAAAATATTTCTTAGTCAGTTAAAAAAGGGAGGAACCTTTATGAGATCATTTGCTACTGTTTTACTATTGATACTCATCCTTACTCTCTTCCCCCGGACGATATTTGCTGCTTCCGGGGACAAGACCGGTCATCTTTTCTTCATTGAGCGAAGCAAAAACAAGAACGTGGTTCAGTATGACATCCGCCTGACGGAAAGTAAGAATCTTCCTGATAGAAGGCCCGTGAATGCTTACTGGATTTTGGAAAATGGCAGCCGTGAGGAATTGAATTCGATTGAGAGAAACTATGCTTATGGAGTTCTCCGTCAAGAGAAACTTGACAAAGACAAGCTCAAGGTCGTTCTGGCTGCTTTTAAAAGCTGGGATATCATCGTCGAAAGAATCAACGATTCTTTTAAGGCAGTGATTTCCATCAACGGAATCGAGAGTGTCCTCCAAAAGATCTACATAAAATCTGAAGAAACCAGGGCCGCGTTTCCCAGGGTTCTCTATGTCGAGCTTTTCGGCCGGACTAAAGAAAAGGGTCTTCCCATCAAAGAACGGATTATTCCCAAATAACCCCCAGGACGGGCAATCACCACGAATGAAGGGTAAGGCTGCTATGAATTTACAGTGATTCTTGCAGCCTTGAAGAGTACACTTGCCTTTGTGTCAATCTACTGGGAGGTTTTCCCTTTTTTGGAATTCTTAGACCGTAAATTTTGAGTCAGCATTTTTTGCTTGGATATAGATCACGTGTCCAAAAGGATCGTGTTAGAGAAGATGAACAGATGAAAACCAGGGTTTGGAAGTATTTGTTTATTTTAGCTCTGTGTTTGCCGCCACGCTTCGCAATTGGCGGAGAATTGGCTAATGTCCAAGGCTTTTTGGTCAACTTGATCAAGAAAATTCCGGCCAGGCCATTTTCGGCGATGACCGGGTCAGAGTTTGCTAAATCCATTTTTTCAATGGATGGAGCCAAACGAGAACAGGCAATCCTTGCCGAGATCACGGAAGGCAACATTCCTGATTTCCTGAGAAAGTTGAAACCTGTCCAGCTTACTTATAAATTCAAGGACCAAAAGACAACGACCGCAACCATTTTCGTGATGCCAGATTACTTGTCGATCGGTTCTGACAACGACTTTTTATTGATACCAATGAGTTGGTGTACCGCCACTGATATAGCATCCAAATTTGGTTTCACTCTCCCAATAAAAAAAATGGTTAACGCCATCTCCTGCCAATCTTTCCTCCACCTTAGACCAGAACCCATGCCGCCGGGCCCCAAAATGAGTTCAACGCAGTGCTACGTGGACCATAACCGGAAGATCAGAGAGCAGCGATTATCTTTAGGCTGTCCTTTAGATGTCTTGATTTCAGGCACCAAGAAGGATGTGGTCGTTACCAACCATTTGGCCCGGGCACTCGGAAAAATCGCCATCTATGGCTGGCATCATCGTCTCTCGGGGACTCCTATTCAACCCCTTACCACGGTCCATAGCGGAAGTTATGTCGATTACAGCCATGGTATCCGGCTGGTCAGCGATAGAGTCTTAATTGAGGGAGAACTCCGGTCCATTTATGACGTTTTGGAAGATTCAAGGCTTGCCAAAGTCTTGAGCGACGAAGGAGCGATTCCGAAGGTACGCCAGCTGATGAGCGTCCGGTATTGATAGCCAACACTTACTGTAAAAAAATCTCCATTTTCGGTATCTGCAAATATTGAAGTCATCCCCGAATGAACAGATTACATTTTGGAATTTCTTCAAAATGGCCCTCCCCTTTTGCTTCACATTTCTACCGAGACTGTCGAAAAACCCTCCAGCATAGTTAATGGGTGATTTTCGGGGGGCTCATGACCCCTCGCAATTATGAGATCGTTGATTGTGGTGCATTCTGTGAGGTCATTTTTTTCTGCATCTCACCCAAGAATCTGCCTGGGGACTTTTTCGACAGTCTCACCAGTAATCGTTGACTTTTAGGGTTATCTTAGGCTGTTGACTTGTAGGTGACATCTTCAGCAGATCTGGAGGTTTTTCCTTTTCACCCTTCGATGATCCAAAATAACCCTCCCTCCGTTTCTGCTTTTATAGCAAGAGCTTACGGATAAGTTTCCCAACCATTAATTTCGTCTTGTTGAATAACCCAATGCGGATATTCCCCTCAATCGAGATGCCCTCTTTTTGGAGAATCTTCTGCTGATTAAGAGGTGAAGTCTTCAGGGGCCATCTTCTGCGGAGAGGTAATACGTGGAGGGGTAAGGAAACGCCATTAATTCTTATCAAAAGAAATCTTCAGTCTTTGGAGTATCCAATCTTAATCCGTGGGGCGTTCGCCTGCCCATTTCTTGGGCAACCAAGGGAGTAGCATTGCAACATTGCTTCCCGAAGTCTTCACTTCCCTAATTTTAGACAACAGTGTATATTACAACCACAAATGAACAATGTGGCTATGGCTCTATCACTATGAATAATTCATTAGGCCGGGATCAAAGGTATTGGATGAGATTTGGGGCAGATTGTGAAATTTCAAACTGAAGAGGAACAAATTAAGGTGTTCATCTCAAGCCGAGAATCGAGGTGCGATGAGTGTGGCGAACAACTCGGCTCGAAGGCTTGGATCACACTCGCTAGGGATAAGGGTGCCCTGTGTTTGTCGTGCGCCGATTTGGACCATCTTCTTTTTCTCCCTTCTGGTAATGTGGCTTTGACCAAGCGTGCTCGCAAACATTCGACCATTTCTGCAGTTGTGCTGAAATGGAGTGGCGCTCGAAAGCGATATGAACGGCAGGGACTGTTGGTTGAGGCGCAGGCGTTGGAGAAAGCGGAAGAGGAGTGTCTGGCCGACGAGGACATCAGGGAGCATCGCAGGGAGCGGGAGGTCACTCGCAGAGAGGAATTGGACCGACGGTATGTGGACCAGTTTGCTGCGCGGGTAAGGCAACTCTTCCCCGGCTGCCCAGCTGGAAGAGAACGAGAAATAGCAGAGCACGCCTGCCTCAAGTATAGTGGACGAGTCGGACGATCTGCCTCTGCCAAAGCATTGGATGAGGAGGTGGTACGTCTAGCAATGGTCGCTCACCTTCGACATCGAGAGACAAAATACGACGAGCTTTTAGCGAAGGGACACGACAGGTGGGAGGCCCGTACTGCAGTAGAGAAGACCGTTCTTGAAATGCTGCAGAAATGGGAGATATCGAGTAAACATAAGACAAAACTGGCCTAACAATCGTGTCGAGCGATTCGCGCGAAAACAGGCGGCACTACGCGTCAGGATCCGGGGCGGCGTCGCTCACACACAAGCTTTATACCTCTTTTCTTCCCGTAATCATCAAAGTTGAAGGTTAGCTCGCATCAAAGATAAGGTGAAGTCCGCAACCCTCTTCCCGAGCACTCCTTCCTGAAAGGTTGATGGTTCATTTAGCGCAAGATTTCGATCGCAAACCAGTAACCTTTCTCTTAACCCATGCCAACACCTCATCCTAAACCAACTCGAAAAGATAATTTTCCCAATTTGATTCTTGTATTGACAAAAGAACGTTTTTCTGATTGCATACTTTGTGCAACCAAAAGGGGGTGGTAGTTGGAGAAAAACCTTTAAAGATTTTCCTATCAAGATTTTGAGTCTCCGTCGAAAATTTAGATCTGGAGAAATTTATAGGGGATAACGCAATTATGTTGATCGTAATTAGACAGTTATAAGAGAAAGGGGGAGTGAAAATGGATGGGCATGGAGCCATTAATGAGATACTAGGTCAATTTTTGAATCAAGGCATTTCTCGGCGGACCTTCATTAAAGCTTTGGGAGCCATCGGGGTGTCAACTGCGGGAATCTCATCTATGCTCAAGACTGCGGAGGCTGTGGAGAAAGGTTTAGTTCCCATGAAGGCACGCTCATTTACGGGAACTGGAGGCCAGCTCATCGTCGAACAGATGAAAGCTGCTGGTGTGAAATACCTTTTTACTAACCCAGGGTCCTTCGAGGTCGGTTTTCTCGATGCCTTCCTGGATCAGCCCATGCAATTAATCCTTGGCATGCACGAGGGCATCGTGGTTTCAGCGGCCGATGGGTATGCCAAGGTTTCCGGTGAACCTGCTTTTGTATTGGTTCATGTGGCTGCTACTTCTCAGTCGTTGGGTCAACTATATAATGCCCATATTGACGGGACTTCTTTGGTGGTAACCTCTGGAATGCGTGAAAACGAGTCAATTTCCGACGAATTTACTCTGGCTGCCCGGCCGGGCTGGGATCTAAAGGATATGACGCGTCAATTCACGAAGATTTCCTGGCAAACCCGCGATGCCAAAGCTCTGCCAACCCAAATCAGGCGTGCCTTTAAGATAGCCACGACTGAACCGGGTGGTCCTGTTTATCTGGCTATCTCCGAGACAGCCCAGGCAGAAAAGAATGTAACTGCCCAGATTTACGATCGGGAGAATTTCATAATTCCCAACGAAATCTCACCCAACCCGGACACACTCAAGGAGGCCGCCAAGGCCTTGCTGGCGGCCAAGGCCCCAGTAATGTGGCTGGGCGACCACGTGACGAAAGATGGTGCTTGTGCTGAAGTGCTTGAGTTGGCCGAACTTCTCTCCATTCCTGTCTGTGAGAATCCCACTCCGGTAGTTTCTTGCATCTTTGCGAATTTCCCTCATAAGCATCCCCTTTATGCTGGTCTTTACAACGCCCAAGATAAAGATCTCGTTCTTGCCTTGGGTTTCATCCACTACTATACCCCGCCCGGAAACGTTCGGTTCGGCATGAGGGACGACACTCCAATGATCTGTATCTCGACCAACGCAGACTCCATCGGCCGTGTCCATCCATTCAATATTGCCATGGTAGCCAACATTAAGCTTGCTGTACGGGGATTGATCGACACCATCAAGAGCATGGCAACCGGGGCTCGAATCAAAGAAATCGCTGCCAGTCGGAGAGGCCAGGAGCCCGATTTCGGGAACAAGGCAGCTAAAATCAAGAGGGAAAATGTTGGTCTTTCTCCAATCCATCCAGATGAGGTAGCTTTGGTAATGGATGAGGAATTGGACAGGAATTGCATCCTTGTTCATGAATATCAGCAGAGTTCGCGGGACTTTTTCAGTGTTGGTCCGCGTGAGGATGAAAAGATGTGGGTTTCCAACAAAGGAATATGTTTGGGTTGGGGGATCGGTGCGGCAATTGGAGCAAAGATCGCAGCCCCCGATCGCCAAGTTGTATTGGATATTGGCGATGGGTCCGTGATGTACTCCGCCTCCGGGTTTTGGACCATGGCCCGCTATGAGGTTCCGGTTCTTACAATCGTTTCAAACAACCACAGCTATGATTCGGTGCGCAAATCCTATGTGGCATACAGCGGCAGGATGAAGGCCGCGAATCGGTTTACAGGCATAATATTGGATAATCCACTCATAAATTTTGTAGAACTTGCTAAAGCGGAGGGCTGCGAGGGTATTCGTGTTGAGCGGGCGGCCGACTTGCGCCCGGCGCTTAGACGCGGAATCGAAGCTACCCGGGCGGGTACGCCGTTCCTCATCGACGTTGACGTTGCGCGCACGGGTCCTGGTGGAGATAGCACGTGGTTCCAAAAGTTCAGCATTGCGCAATCAAGGAAAAAGAAAGTCTAACGGCGGAAATAGAAATCCTAAACCAAATTTGTAAAGGCAGGGTCAAAAAACGGGCCCTGTCTTTTTTTATTTAAAGCCTCCCCTATGCCTGCCTTCGAATCGTAATCATCAACATTGAAGGTTAGCCCATAGTAAAGAGTAGTAGATACTATGCTAGATTGTTAGCCCCCTTTATACTATCTCCATTAGAAAACCATAGGAAGGAGGCTAACAACTATGAAGGGAGAAGTTCAAAACAAAAAGGTTTTGGTCAGAGGCAAGGAAGTTTTCATTGGAGTGGATGTTCACAAAGAGAGTTGGCATGTCACAGCACGATCGGAGGGAGA
>DASPPQ010000008.1:0-7415 GCA_035625415.1 Thermodesulfobacteriota bacterium | reverse complement strand
ATAGTTGACCCACATGAACTGCCCGACCGGCTTGTAGTAATTGTTAAACTTCGGGGTGTGTAGGATAAGACAGTCCAGCTCTCGCATTTCTCTCCTCCCGGGGCCATCCGCCCCTGCAAAAAAGTCTATGGTTCGTAACGGCATTTTGGCCCCGCCTACGAGGCGATTAATCATAAAATAACAGTCAACCTGCATCAAGTGTTCAGAGTTGTGAAGATCGCTTGCCCCCAGTTTTTCCCTTGCGCGGCTGGGGTAGATCCTTTCTGAGGCTTCATAAGGCCCACGCTGAGGGCAAACAGGATGAAAGCGTCCGAGATCTTGAAACTCCGGTTTCCCCTTGAAACCTATGCAGCCAAACCTTAAAAAGGTTGGGCCGATGAACCCTCTTTAGGTCCCCACCCCGGTCGTGCAAGAAGAAAGCGCATCTTTCTTCAGATCCAGACGCAGGGGGGTTGGAGGGAAAAAACTCGGAAGTCGGCAACTCGAAAATCACCATTGACTATCCGGACGGGTTGTATTAAGAAAGGACTTGACCGGGACGTGCCCCGTCCCACCAAGGCGGGATAGGTGGGGTAGGGGGCACAATATGAAAGGAAACTACCTTTCCGGGAAGCCCCCGGCCTGTGGCCGGGGAGCTTCAATATCGATTCCTGGGTGGGAGGCATGAGAAAAAAAACACTGAAAGTTTTCCTCGTCCTCGTCCTGTGCTTACAGTCCATCAACGCTTTTGGCACAGATTGGGCTGATATTCAAGCCTTTCTAATCAAGAAAATCTCCTCCAGATCGCCTTTCGCGATGAGCGGGTCAGAATTTGCCAAATCTCTCTCTGCAATGGACAAATCCGGCAGAGAGCAGGCTATCGTGAGCCAAATTATCAAAGGCAACCTACCAGATTTTTTGAGAAGGTTGAAACCCGTCCAGCTGGTTCAAAAGTTTGGGGAGAGAAAAACAGTGACTGCGACGATCTTTGTGATGCCGGACTACCTGGCCATCGGGTCAGATCGCGACTTCTTATTGATGCCGATGGGTTGGTATGCAGCAACTGCAATAGCGGTCAGATTGGGTTTCATCCTGCCGACGAGAAAGATGGTGGATGCCATTTTCGAACAATCCGATGTCCACCTCTCGCCCGCCCCGATGCCTCCGGGCCCCCAAATGAGATCCCTGGCGTACTTCTCGGAGCATAATCGAAAGATCAAAGAACAACGCCTTTCCTTGGGCTGCCCGTTAGGTGCTTTAATCTCGGGCCACAAAAAAGATGTTGTCCTGACCAATCGGTTGGGTGAAACACTTGGGAGAGTCGCCATCTACGGCTGGCATCGCCTTTCGGGAATTCCTATCCAGCCCCTCACCATCGTCCATGGTGCAAATTACGCGGATTACAGCCATGGTATCCGTCTGGTCAGCGACGTGGTCTTGATCGATGGTGAACCCCGGTCCATTTACGAAATTTTAGAAGATCCAAGGCTTGCGACGATAGTGAGCGACGAGGGACCGATCCAAAAAATTTTACAGTTTATGGGCATTCATCACTCCTACCCAACCCAAGCCGTTTCCTTTTGAAACTTACCGGTTTCCTCTAATCTTCCCTGATGGTTTTACAGCAGCGGAAGCCGAGATGATAGTTCTCATGGCTGTGAAGATCCATAACCCGGCTTCCGTGCCAAAAGGGCGCTCGCCAGCGGCACCAGTCTTGATGGGCATAGGTCGTATCGAAAATGAACCAGCTGCCTTTCATCTCCGTATATCCGAGCTCCTTACTGCCCCGACTCGCCATCTGGCTTTCGTTAAGAGGAAGGTTCATATGTTCCGCTGCGTTTCCATGCTGATCGTAGACTCCCAAGGCGCTGTGGCAATCCGGAAAACTCCCGGATGGAAACGTATTCGATCCGCATCCCGTCCAGCTTCCTCCATTGCAGCCAAAGGTTTTGAAACTTGAAGAAGCACATATCCCTTTCTGATAGTGGTCCCCGTAAGCCCAAACCTTGTGAGCGCCATATTTTGCGTTGTGAGCCTCCCGCATTCTTGCGATCGCTACATTGGGGGAAATACCTTTGGCGAGGTCGAAACGGTAATCGGGCGGTTCGAGGGCACCCGCGCAAGCCCCTTCCCATTCATGGGCGTCGCAGAGTCGCTTGCCCATGGCCCGACAGATGAGGGCTGCCTCGCGGGCGCGTACCCAAACCACCGGGTATACGCAGGGGATATCGGGAAACTCGAATTGATCGATACAGGCCTTGGCATCTCTTGCTTTTTCAGTAGCTGGATTGTAAAGCGGCGCCATGTACTTCGCCTTGCAAATCTTTTCGAATTCACTATTCTCATATCGGACGGCCAATCGGTCTAACTTTTCTTGGCACGCTTGTGGGGTCATCGGGTGTCGGGTGATGGCCGGGTTTCCCTGACCGATGTAACCGGATTCCCGAAAGATGGTGCGGATGGAATCCATCTGCCCTTCGGACAGGCCATGGATGCGTTGAAGCTCTTCGAATAAGACTTCATTATTCTCTTTGAGAGACTGGGCGGCAGGGGAGGATAAAAGAAAAACGAGGGGATATAAAAGTGCGAGAATGCTTATTGCTCCAATTCGATACGCTCTCATGGTCTCTCCTTTCGTGTCAGATAGAAGAAATCTCTGTCATCTGAATACCCGAGAAAACGTGGGATATATTTTCCCTTGACAGACATATCGACTTCGCTCATTCCCCGGATCAGATGCTGGACGTAAAGGTTTGAGCCTTGCTTTTTATAAAGGGCCAGGTAGGTGTGCTCCAGGGCATTCATGTCCAGAAGCATGGCGTAACGGCATCGGTATGCCTGAAAGACGCGCGTCATGGCTGACGGCGTTGCGCTCCAGAAGAAGGCGTAGAGAAGAAACCGCCTCCCTCTAGATTCTTGGAACGCGAGGCCCGAACGCATCGTCCGCAGCTTCTTGCCTGCCGAGCCAGACCAATTTCCATCTCCCCATCTGGCCACAAACGGACCCGGAACGGACATTTGGGTAGCTTGATCAAATTCAGCAATGATCGGGACGCCGTTCTGGCGGGCATACCGAATTTCCGGAAGGAGATGATCGTCTCGCTCACTCCAGGTTTTCATCTCTACCCACCCGTCATTGAGCACATAAACCGTGGCGAGTCCGGGTTGAAGCTTACTGAACAGGACGCCATTTTCCAGGAAGCCGTAGTGGCTGCCGTGATTCCTGAGAGCCAGCCCTCCATAGCTGAAGGCTCCATGAACGCGCTTGAATCCTCCTGTGAAGGTGGCTACTGTTCTGCCTTCGTCCATCGGATTGATGAGGCCAGTGGAGACCAAAGGAGCAATGCTGCCGATGCCATCAGGCCCGGGGAGAGATTTGTCCATCATCTGGCTGAGGATATGATCAGACCATCCGACCCTCGGATGGTCTGTCCCCAGGGCGTACTTCAGGCCGAGTTGATCCAGATCAAAAGCCACAAGATACGCAAGCCCTCCTGCTTCAGTGCTGTCCAAACCGTTCACTAACTTCGTGAAGCTGCGCAAAATTTCCGGGGCAATGCCATCGGGCACGATCACACTGACGTAGATGCCCGGATTTTCCTTAACCGCGTACCAGGATCCAAGGACCATTTCGTTTGAGCTGGATTCTTGAACCTCGATACCGAGGTCGTTCGGCCTGACGCTTCGATTAGTTTTCTTTAAGTCTAACAAGGCGGGCGCGGGCGCATTATCCGTCTCTCTTTGAGGCAGGCCCTCGACGGGCCTCGACTCAACTTTCTCCCCGGCCTTTTGTTCGTAGAGATACTTAAAGAATGTGTCACGCACAAACCCCACAATTTTCTCCCCGCCGGGTACCTCGTCTCGCAAGATATCGGTCACCCTTTCTATTGCTGTCCTGTGCCCCTTCACCCGGTTGCGCAGGTAGAACTTCCCACCGCAAAGAGGGGCATAGGCGGCACCCATCCTCTTGACGCCTGCCAGGCTACCGGAGGACTTTGTTTCCCAAAGGTTGCAGGCATATCTGTTTTCCTTCTCAACGATGAGAAGACCGTCGGGATTGCTGTAGTCCAGCGAAAACCTTTGAGTCCTGGGATGGGCATTCTCTAAGTGATAATCTTCCTCTTGGCCACCTTGCCAGTTAAGCCGGAGCAAGTACCACGCATTGATACCGGGGTTCAGATTGATAAGGGTGGCGAGACCTTCTTCTCCTCTTGCCCCTTTGATTTTGATCGAACTTGTCTCGCGAAATGGCTGCAGGTCGACAATGGTCTTAGGAACTTGAGATATGTCGTGCTGGTTTCTGGGGTGAGTTTCTCCCTTGTCTTCTGCCCTGGAGGAAGGTGTCCACCCTCTGCAGATGAGTGCCATCACAACGCATAAGAGGCCAAGGCTAAATATCCGGGCTGAGTTCTTTCTGAGGTGTTCTTTCATTTCGTTTCTCTTCGAATAGTAATTCCGATATATTGAAAGAGACCCCGCATTAAATACCCCGTCGAGGTAAACTGCCCGGCAGTCCTCTACCTTGCAAGCAGTAAGACGACGGCCGAAAGCAAGAGGACGATACGACTCACCCGATCCCGGACAGTGAATACCAACGGATCGTCGTGCATTCGGCCCCGGTGAGCAATCAACCAGACATAGCTGATCCAGTAGAGAAGCAAAGGGCATAAGAGCCAGACAAGGTAGTGCCGGGTATAGTGGATCTCTGCAACACCGCTGGAAATATAGATGGCGAGGACGAGGACGGCGACGTACCCACTACCGCTACCTAAGGACGCAAGGAGTTCTTTGTCCACGATCTGGTAGCCTCGAACTTGTACTACCCCGCTTTCAGCCTCCATGATTACCAGCTCAGCATAGCGCTTCACAAGAGCGAGGCTCAGAAAAATGAAAGTCGAGAAGGCTAAGAGCCAAGAGGACGGCCAGATGGAGATAGCGGCCGATCCGGCCATAACTCGCAGAGTGTATAGACCGGCAAGGACAATGACATCCAAGAGGACGATCCGCTTCAGGTAAAAAGAATAGGATAGGTTTAAAACGTAGTAGATGACCAGCGTTCCAATGAAAGACAAAGGCAACAGCAGGCTGACGAGAAGGCTGAGGCAGAACAGGAGAGGGGACAATCCTAAGCCCCAGAAAAGCGAAAGTTTGCCAGTGGCAAAGGGTCGCTGCCGCTTTCGGGGATGATGGCGATCCGATGGGAGATCCAAAAGGTCATTGATAAGATAGACACTGGAGGCACACAACCCAAAGGCCAAAAAGGCCAGAAAGGTCTTTCCAAGCAAATCAAGTTCGAGGAACCGGTGGACCATCACCAGAGGGACAAAGACGAGAAGATTCTTTAGCCACTGCTGGAGGCGTAGAGCTTGGAGATAGAGCCTTAGTCTCCCTTTCCTGCTGTGGAAGACCTGTTCAATCTCTGATAGCTTAGCAGTCGTGCGAGATAAACTCCTTGTGGGGTTGACCAGGATGGCCTTGCGGGCTGATGACCAAACGGCGAGATCACGCCGGCTATTTCCGGCATAATCGAAATGTCTTTCGCCAAAGTCGGCGACCAGGCGGCTCTGTTTGTATCGACCGGAAAGATTGATGGTTCCGTTGCTGGCAAGTACCTTATCGAAGATTTGCAGGTAATCGGCTACCTTCTGGGCAATTCGTTCGTCAGTCCCCGTTGCCAAAACCAGTTGGCGCCCTTGAGCATGTTGAAGCTTCAGATAATTGAGAAGTTCATCTTGGTAAGGTAAGAGACTTACATCAAGAACGACGCGCTGGCTGATTTTTCGTTTCAAAAAAGCCCTCCCCCTGAGAAGCCAGAAAGGAAGAAGAAAAAGGTAGAGTGGGTTTTGCCTCATCAACGCGAAAAAGGATTCTGCCAGCGAGTCCGTTTTGATCAATGTCCCGTCGAGGTCGACAACGAGGGGAGGGGAGATCGCCTGCTGGTTCGCCAATCCGCTTGTCTCGAAAGAACGGACTTCTTGCATAGAAGTAGTCCTTCTGCTACTCACCTGGATAACTGACGAAGAATTTGCCCCACTCGCTATTGGCTTCTAAAACGTCCATGAGACGTTTTCCCACGAAAGGCCACCATAGCCAATCATGATAGATGTAAGAACCAAAGATAAAAAGGTAGACAAAGGGGGTGCGGAAAAAGAGCTTTTGAAATCTCCTGAACGGACTAAACCAGAGGAGGTCTCCAACACGGCTTGCCAGATTGTCTCCGACCGAAAAGTGAAAGTTCATGTTTGATATGTCTTCTCCCAGTACCTCGATTTCTTCAATCTCCCCGACGCCAAGCCCGTCTTCGTGAGCAAGCCTGATATAGTCGATCTTCATGGGTTCGAAACCCATGATCTTAGCTGCTACGGCATCGATCGCAACAGAATCGGAACTTGCAAGCATTAAGCCCTTCTCCACAGGGATCATAGTGCGAGGTCCTGGCCCATTGCCACAGATGGTCGCATCCATGACGGTGAACATCCCGGGATGGATCTCCTTCTGAATCGCCAGGAGATCGACAAGCGTCTCGTGGATGACGCTGTGCGTGTAATGGCGACGAGTGGTGAGGAGCCCGCCAAAGGCATTCTTCATGGACCCTGTAATCGTCGTGTAGATGTGGCATTTGGCGGTGGGCAAGTGGACGATGTTTTTACCGCGAAAAAAGCCTGGCACTCTTATACCTTTTGGAAAGATCTGATCCAGTACTCTCATTCTTGCCTTAGGGCGGTAGACTTCCCAGGTGATCTGTTCGGGTAAAAAGTTGTATTTCTCCGGGATGCCATATCGCCGATAAATCGGTTCCAACTTGTTTAAACGTTCGCCCTTGAAGGGATCAGTGACCACCGTGTCATTGTGGACAGCGACGAGGTCCGAAAACCCGGCTGCTCTAAGACCCCGAATAACGCCTTCTAACTGCCAGGGAGTCGTGTTGGCGGAGAGAAAGGGGAAGTGCCATGAAATATTGTCTTTCAAAATAGTGGTTGTCTGGGCCTTCAACGCCTCTTTTACCCTGGCCATCTCCATCAGCCTAAAGATATCTTCGTAGGCCCTTTGGGGCGTTGTTCTCAAAATCGCAACAGTTGCTTTCTTCAATTGGATATCCTCACACGGTTTGCCGTATCACCATTCTATCGTTATCCGGATGCAGAGAAATGCAAAAGCCTCAGTGAATGTCATGGCAGTCCATAATCATTTTAACACACAAAAATTTAGCCTTTCGATGATAGGGTGTAAATGGGGCAAATCCTGTATTCTATGGAGGTAAATGCTTTATTTTTAATACCACCCTCTCCCTCGAATTGCCTCACATTAAATGTTACCCGTTTAGATTAGCGAGAGGTATCGTTGACTCATAATTGATGTTACCCGACAATTTCCCTCTTAAAGGGGATTTGTCATGAGTCCACGAGCCAGAATGGAATATCTCGAAACCATCTATT
>DASPPQ010000007.1:0-67117 GCA_035625415.1 Thermodesulfobacteriota bacterium | reverse complement strand
ACACCGTTTGTTGTTCTCGGGGTCTTTTTCAGAAGAAATTCCTCAGAAGTCATCCAGGATTCTAACTGATTCATCTTTTCGATAATCTCTGGGGTTAATGATGCGTCGTCCAATCTTCCAACCCTTTTTTCAAACCTCTCCTTTAGCACAGAGATAACTTCCTCACGCCGGGGGACTATTCCAAGTTCTCTCTTCATGGTGGTCAGATTCTCTTCTATGGTTTTGTAGACCTTGTCCCTGAATCTCTCGTCGGGCACTTTCAGGATTCTGCTCATTGCCTGATAATCAAAATCGAGGAGAATCCCGCCCACGAAGACCATGCAGTCTCCAATGTTTCCTCCACCCTCTCCAGCGATCTTCCTCCCCTCCCTTGTGATAATATCGTTCACGGCTCGAAATTCTGCTTGAATTCCAAAATTTCTGTAGGTCTCGATAGGGGCCTGTGAGAACCACAGGTAGATCTTATCGATGGCCTTGGGAAATTTTGGATTATCCCTTTTCCAGATGAGTTGATAGAAAATTTGATTCTCATCTAAATAGGTGGCTCCTCCTCCGACCTCCCTTCGCATGAACGGGATTTTAGATTCTCTACAATATGGAAGATCCACTTCCTGCTCGGCATCTTGAAAATATCCAATGCTTACGAGAGGGATTTTGGGTGAGACGATAACGAGACCCTCAATCCCCATTCGGGCAAGGGCATGAAAGATAAGCATGGATTGCTGGCCCGGAAGCTTCCCAAGATCGAAAAAAAGCATGTTCTCCTTCTTCTTATGCTCTTCTTGCTTTGGCTTAGGCAGTTGCCCCATTTTTCCTTATCACTTCTTTTAGACTTTTTTCCGTTGATTCATCAAGTATAACACTTGTTAATGCCTTTTGGCGGTCAGCGATTACGGTCATAGAAGAAGTGAAGACGTGAAGCAGTTTGCTATGAGGAATGTAAATAAAAAAGATAAGGCTGGGCACCACATGGAAGTACCAGAGGAAATTGGCATCGAGTCTTATATTTCTGAGGAGCAAAGACAGAAAGTAGCCACCGAAGGAAATCCAGTTGTTGGCGCTCGCGGGGGTGAAGTTTGCTAAGTAAGTGTGTGCAACAACCACTTCGTGGTGTGCGATGCGGTAGCCCTCAATAAAAAAGCCAGAAAGTTCTAAGAAAAGAATGAAGAGTAGGGTAGTCATATCCTCTTCTTCTGTCCGGAGTTGGTCGGGACGAATCACAAAGCGCCGAACAACGGCCATGACACAACCCACCAGAATAAGAAAGCTGAAGAATTCTAAAAAGAAATCGAGAAAAGGACGGATTGCACCCGTCTCAAACTCACGGGAAAATGAGAAGAATGGAATGCTGTGACTCAACTCAACCAGGTAACCGGTTGTAAACCCCTTAATCATATCCACAATGAAAGTGGCGAAGAAACCAAATACCAGCAGGGTATGAGCAAGCCAGCGGTAAAAAGATTGACCGTAGAGCTTTCGATGGAAGATGACCTCCGTGATGAGGGTTTTTACGTACCATCCTGGCCTCGTCCAGAATCCTCTCCAGCCTCTCCTGATATAAATCTTAAACTTCTCCCATTTGCTGGCTTTCTCCCTCCCTTCGAGGCCTCCTTCCAGCCAGATGCTGACATGGAGGCCCATCCCCCAAACGAAGAAAATCACCGTAGGGAAGAACATGGTGTAGAAGATGAGATGTTTGTCCATTTGCGTCGTAAAGAGTTCGGAGTAATTTACTACAGAATTTGGAGAACTCAAAATCACGACTCCGAACTACGAACTCCTGTAGGGAACGGTTTGAAACCGTTCCCTACCGACTCATGACTTCATTGTTTTAAGCACAAACTCCGTAATATCCATCGCATTGATGGGGATCTCTTTTCTTCGGGCTGTGGTCAAAATGGTGCGGACACACTGCTGACAAGCAGTGATTACCGTATCCGCTCCCGTTGCTTGGATCTGGTTGATCTTCTCTTGAGCCAAGGCTGCTGAAAGTTCAGAATCCACCATTTCCAGATTGCCCCCTCCACCACAGCATTTGCACTGCTCACGACTCCCTGCCATTTCCACCAGCTCCACACCGGGAATGGCTCGAAGGATTTCTCTCGGAGCTTCATAGACTCCGCTTCCCCTTCCCAAATCGCAGGGATCGTGGTAGGTGACTCTTTCCTCCTTCTCCCTGAAGGTGATCTTTCCTTCATCGATGAGCTTCTTTATGAATTGGGTCGAGTGAAAGATCTTGACTTCTGTTTGATACTCCTCCATCCAGGTGTGGTGGCAGGAGGGGCAGGCAAAGACCAACCCTTTTACACCTTTATTTTTCACCATTTCCAGATTGTGCTGCATCAGAACCTCGGCCTCCTTTTTCATCCCTGCACCGATGAGAGGGAAACCACAGCACCACTCCTCTCCGCCCAGGAGAGTGAAGTCAACTTCTGTTTTGTCCAGGATTTGGGCGAAGGCTAAGGGGATCTTTTGTACCAGAGGGAAAAAGGAAGCCACGCACCCCACAAAAAAGGCGATCTCAGCTTTCTCTTTCTGATAGTGATGATCGGGGAGTTCATCCAGAAACTCAAGCCACTCTGTTCTCTCTTCGTTTTCCTCACCCGATAGATTATGGGCTTGAAGAACATTGGCCTTCATCCGCCCGGCTACCTCGGGGAAATGACCCATCTCCACCAGGGTTTCCCTTAAAGCAGTCCACAGATGTTTGGCATCGATTGAAACCGGGCAGCTTACGTTGCACTCCCCGCAGAGGGTGCAGCGGTAGACCATTTCTGAAAATTTTTTGAGCTTTTCTTCATCCAACTTTTTGGGACCGAAAATTTTGGCCCACAGGCCGTATTGGCTCCGGATGAAGGACTTGAAGGCCTGAATCTTCCCTCGGGGATCAATTTCTTCCTTGCCCTTTTGAGCGTAGACAGGACAATACTTTAGACATTCGCCGCAGCGAGTGCACGCTTCGATCTCGACTAATTGTTTTGGAGATAGAGCTGAAAGTTTCATGAATAGTAAAGCGATATTCTGATGACACCGATTAAACTGAGATGACACAGATAGTGTGGCAGTGAAAGAAAGTCTTCAAATCCGTGTAATCTGGTTTTGAATCTGTGTAATCGCTTTATTTTTTAGCATGTTCGGTAATCTCAGCTTTGAGCCATTCCTGGATGGCAACAGGATCTGTCATAAGGTTCTTGAGCTCATCCATGTTATCGGGTTTAATCTTAAACATCCATCCTTTGCCGTAACAATCCTCGTTGATCAACTTGGCCCTTTTTTCTAAATCTTCGTTTACTGCCACTAACTCACCGCTGATGACTGAGAAAACTTTCCCCAGCCATTTCCCTGATTCGACCTTAGTAAAGCTCTTCCCTTGGACAAGTTTTTTCCCTTCGGGGGGAAGACCCACATAAACAATGCTGCCCGCCATCTTCTGGGCGTAATCATTCATCCCCATGACCACCAGATCTCCCTCCACTCGACCCCAAAAATGGTTCCTATCGTAATAAAGCCCTTCCGGAAATTCGTATCCCTCAATATTCATTTCCGCACTTCCTCAATAAGAATTGGAAACACTGGAGAATTGGAGTACTGGAGTCATGGGGTTGGGTGGGATAATAACCCATCTCAAAACACCAAGCATCAAACCTTTGACTATTTGACCGAGTATTTCTTGCCTTTGTCCTAACCCAACACTCCATTACTCCAGCATTCCATGGTATTCGGCTACGCTGCTTCCTTTTTCCTTCGCTCCTGGTAAAGTTGGGCGATAAACTCGGTAATGCTATAGATTTCAATCTTCTGCTTTCGAACCTTAGCATTTCTGAAATTGTGAAGGCAGGAGGGACATTCCGTAAGCAAAATTTGAGCTTCTGTCTCCTCGATGATCTGGCTTAAACGGTTTCTTGCGATTTCGATAGAATCCTCGGGAAACGATCCCCTGAGTCCGCCCCCTGAGCCACAACACATGGCATTCTCCCTGGTCCGCCTCGGCTCCACAAAATTGGGCGCAATCCTGCGGATGATCTCCCTCGGCTCATCGTAGATGCCAGCATGGCGACCAAGGTCGCAGGGATCGTGGTAGGTAACTTTTTTATCGGATCTCACTCCAAAGTCAAACTCCTTGAGAAATTGAGTGATGTGCTTGACTTCCAGCCCTAAGTCTTTGTAGGAAGGATGCCCTTTGAACACCCGGTAACAGTAAGGGCAAGTTGTGATCAGTGTTTTGGCTGAAGTTTTCTGTAGCTCTCGAACATTGTGCCGAGCCAACTCCTCCTTGATTTTGTACCCTACATCCTCCATCACACCACTGCAACAGACCTCATCAATCATGGTGAAATCAACCCTTAGAAGATCCAGAAGGCGGATCGTTTCTTCCACACTCTCTTCTTCCCTGTAGGTTCCCACGCAGCCCACAAATAGGACGTAAGGGGCGGTTCCCTTTTTGTGCCCCCAGTCATACCGCTCTTCCTCTCCGTAGATATTTCCGTATTTCTCGACAACCTCGCCCATTTTCTTGAAGAGGTTGTCGAAACCCATTTCCACCACATCTTTCCGTGCAGCTTTAATGACTTCTTGGGGATCCACGCCTGAGGGGCAGTTGACTGTGCAATTCATGCAGGTGGTGCAGCGAAGAAGGGCCTGAGCCACTCCCTCGGTCACAGGGAGCTTCCCCTCCATGACCTCTTTCATGAGAATCATCTTCCCACGGGCATTGGTAATGGGCTTCTTAGTCAAATCGAAGATGGGACAGACTGCCCGGCAAAAGCCACACCGAGAACACTGAACGATCGCCTCACGCCGCTTTTCATCTAATTGAAGTTGAGTGGACATAATCTTCACCTAAAACATGGAATGGTGGAATGTTGGAATGATGGAATATTGTACAAAAATTTTGCTTTCCCAATATTCCAATATTCCATTCTTCCAATATTCCGGCATTATTCGTCCAACGCCCTTTTACCAGGGTTCATGATGTTGTTGGGGTCCAGGATTCTTTTGATTTTCCTCATCAGAGCCATCTCCACGGGATCGTGTTCGAGCGTCATAAAGTTCGCTTTGGAGAGACCGATACCATGTTCGCCAGATAGGGTTCCCTTTAGGGAGATGGCAAGGCGAAAAATCTCCTCCTCGACCTTTTCCATTTTATCCGTCTGTTTTCGATCATATTCATCGTAGAGGATCTGGGGATGAAGGTTCCCATCACCGGCATGACCAAAAGTGGCTACCACGATGTCATACCTCTGGGAAATCTCCTGAATTCCTACTAACAACTCTGGTATTCTGGAAATGGGAACCGTGACATCATCCAATACGAAACTATGGCTTGTTCGGGCAAGGGTCGCATAGGCGGATTTACGAGCTTTCCAGAGATTGAGCCGGTCTTTTTCATCTTTAGCCGTTCTTATTGAAATGGGATTATTTTCTTTGAGAATGCGGAGAACCACTTCCATCTGCGCTTCCACCTCTTCCCAGGTGTAACCATCCGTCTCTGTCAAAATCATCGCCTCTGCTTCAGGAAGATCGATATCCGTGTTCTCTTTAATAGATTTGAGGGTCACCTGATCCAGGATCTCCATGACACTGGGAATCACTCCACTGGTCATGGTCTGAAAGATGGCTTTTCCTGCATCCTCCAGTTTGGCATAAGTGGCCACCGCAGTCATGGCATGGTGGGGAAGAGGATTGATTTTTAATGTGACCTCAGTGATTACTCCCAAAGTTCCTTCTGCCCCGACGAAAAGTTTAGCCAGATCGTAACCGGAGACGCATTTCATCGTATAAGAACCCGTACGCATCACCTCTCCAGTTGGCAGAACGACCTGAAGGCCAAGGACATAGTCCCGGGTGGTCCCATATTTAGCTCCTTTAATTCCACCGGCGTTGGTCGCTACATTTCCTCCAATGGTTGCAACGGTACTGCTTGCAGGATCTGGAGGAAAAGTAAAACCATGTTTGGCCAGGGCTCTGTTAAGATCATCGCAGACCACCCCAGCCTGAACACGGGCATAGCGATTCTCAATGCTCATTTCAAGAATTCGATTCATCCGGGAGAGGTCAATAATGATTCCGCCCTGGATGGGGATGACTCCTCCGCTGAGGCTCGTACCAGCGCCTCGAGGGACAACAGGAGTCCTCCGGTCGTTGGCAAATTTGACGATTTCAGCTACCTGCTCGGTTGATTCGGGCCAGACCGCCGCATCGGGTCGATGAACATTCATCGAGGCGTCGTAGCTGTAAGGCACCAATTCCTCAAGTTTATCAGTAAAGCTCCCCTCTCCCACGATCTCAATCAGTTTTTGCATCGATGACATTCCGTCTCCTGTTTTCTCCCCCATGGTTCAGCCTCTATCTGTAGTCCGAGATACGCTTTATGGACATTCCTGTCGGCCAAAAGCTCACTTCCAGAACCTGATTCTCCGCCATGATGACCTCCTCATCTATTTTGTGTAATTTTTTCTTTTGAGCCTGCTCTCTTCAGAGCCATATCATCTCGTATTAGGATTTCCAGTAACTTCACGCCGAAGCAATTTGGTTTCTGATACCCTTATAGTCCTTGAGTTCCTGAAAGGCGTTTCTTGATCGCCATGTAAACCCGCTCGCAGTGTGCTGGGAGGTCGTAGATCCTTCCCCCCACGGCATTAGCAATGGCATTCGTGATGGCTGGGGCGGCAGGGATATTGGGCATCTCGCCAATGCCTTTCGCTCCGAAAGGCCCGTGGACATTTAGGTGTTCGAGGTAGATGGGCTTGATTTCAGGTGTGTCGAGGGCTGTTGGGATGATGTAATCCTGAAGATTCAGGTTTTGTATCATTCCATCCTTCATGATCACCTCTTCCATGAGGGCGTAACCCAACCCCATCATCACGCCACCCTCGATCTGACCTTCCACCATGATCGGATTAATCGCCTTGCCGATATCGAAGGTAGCGACGAGGTTGAGGACGTCGACTGCGCCCGTTTTGACATCCACCTCCACTTCCGCCATTTGGGTGCTGTAGGTGTAAACAAAATATGGAGATCCCTGTCCTGTCTCTAAATTAAAGGAAGGCCTCGGCGGGGCATACCAGCCCTGGCCCATTATCCTTCTTCCTGTTGCCATGCATCGTCGTGCGGCCTCTTTTAAATCCACAAATCGATCGGGATCATCCCTGTCGTAGATACGGCGATTCTTGACCACGAGTCTCTCAGTTGGAATGGCCAGAAGCTCAGAGGCCGACTCCATTAAGGATTTCTTGATAGGCTCCGCCGCAATCAGAATGGCATTTCCCATCAGGGTGGTGGAACGTGAGCCCACCGTGGGTCCTGATTCCGGAGCGACGTCTGTATCGGGAGCAACGACCCTGATATCCTCAAGGCTCACGCCGAGGGCTTCTGCTGCAATTTGTGAGAGGACTGTGTAAGACCCTTGACCCATCTCGGTGAGACCCTGGAAAATGAGGACGGACCCGTCTTCTTGAAGGTGGAGATTGACGCCGCAGCCATCTCCAAAGGTCCCGATACTTGTCCGATACCACCCGATGGCCATCCCAACACCCTTTCGTTTATCTTCCTTTTCCACTTCTTTCGGGCCAGGTGCTGGTTTCCGCTTTTCGCCCCAATGAAATTCGCTTCTCGCTTTCTCCATGGTATCTTTCAGACCAACGCTCTGGTCGAGAATTTGGCCGGTCGCAGTCTCCGAGCCCAGTTCAAAGCAGTTCTTCATACGAAGTTCGTAAGGATCCATCTCCAGAAGGCCTGCGAGCTCATCGATGATGGACTCGTGAACGAAGTTGACCTGAGGCGCTCCAAAGCCCCTCATCGCACCTCCATAGGGATGGTTGGTGAAGACCAGAAAGCCATCCACTTTCACATTCGGGATGACGTAAGGTCCTGGAAGCATGACGACGGCATGGGCATGAACGCCACCCGCCGGAGGGATGACAGGTCCCAAGGAGGCATAAGCCCCCTGTTCATTGTAAATGGTTCCTTCGAAAGCCAAAAAGGTGCCATCCTTCTTGGCACCGATCTTACATGTAATGATCATGGGATGGCGCTTGCATGTGGAGAGGCAGATCTCTTCCCTATCGTACTCCATTCTGATCGGTCTCCCCGTCCTCCATGCTAAAACGGCCGCCCGGGCACCGATATCAATGGGAGAATCTTCTTTCCCTCCGAACCCTCCCCCGAGGGGCGTCTGAACACATTGGACCTTATTGATGGGAATTCCTAGGACAGGAGCAATATTTCGGCGAACCGTAAAAGGTGCTTGCATTGGCCCTTTCACGGTGATCGTCCCATCGGCGTGAGGAATGGCGATGACGACATCCGGTTCGATATAAGCGTGTTCTAAGATCGGAACCGTGTAGGTTCTCTCCAGGACAATATCGGCCTTTTTGAATCCTTTCTCTGTGTCGCCCTTTCGAATCTTGGCTGTCGTTAAGAGATTGCCCTTTTCATGGATTTTAGGAGCGTTGGGCTTCATGGCTTCGATGGGTGAAAATACAGCCGGGAGAAGCTCATATTCCACTTCGATCCGTTCAAGGGCCTGGATGGCGATCTCTTCAGAGATGGCTGCGACCATAGCGACGCCGTCTCCGATATATCGGACCTTATCCCAACAAAGAACAGGCTGGTCAGGGATGATGGCTCCAAAACCGTTTCTCCCCGGAACGTCCTTTGCTGTCAATACGGCGACCACGCCCGGCAGGCTTTTTGATTTTTCCGTATCGATCTTCTTGATGAGGGCATGGGGATAAGGACTCCTAAGAACTTTTCCGCGGAGAGCCCCTGGATAGTCGATATCACCGCCATACTGCAATTTCCCGCGCACCTTAGCATAAGCATCTAATCGGGCAGCGGATTTGCCGACCGTGCTCAACTCCTCCATCACCGGAGGTATCTCCAGAACCCTCTCTTTGACCAATACCTTTTTCTTTCTCTTTTCTTTCTCCATGATTAAGCCTCTTTACTTGGAATAGTCCTACTCACCGAATGAATGGCATGGATGATTTTTTGATATCCTGTGCAGCGGCAGAGAACTCCGGAAATGGCCACCTTAATCTCCTGAATGGTGGGTCGAGGATTCTGATCTAGGAGATTCTTTGCCGATAGAAGCATCCCCGGGGTACAGAAGCCACACTGAATGGCGCCTTTCTCCACGAAGGCTTTCTGAAGGGGATGGAGTTCCCCATCCTTTTCAAGCCCCTCCACGGTTGTGATCTTGCCCCCATCGGCCTTCATCACCGGGATCAAACAGGAAGTGACCACCTTGCCGTTCAGAATAATCGAACAGGCACCGCATTCCCCGCCCCGACATCCTGCCTTGGTCCCTTTTAATCCAAGGTGATCCCGGAGCACATCGATCAAAAGTTCATCGGGATCCACTTCCAGGAAGACCTGCTTTCCATTTACCTCAAATTGAATCTTCTCCTTAGCCATGTCTCACCTCCAGACGCTCTAATCCTTTACGGATTCCCCTCTCTACGAGATTGGCGATGATCTCCCTCCGGTAGGCTTCACTTCCTCTCAGCAAACTGGTTCGAGGGCTTGTTTCCTGAGCGGCTTTTCTTGCCGCCTCCTTTATCGCCCCGTCGGCGACGGAAGCCGATGAGAGGATCCCCTCTGCCTTTCTTGCCCTGAAGGGAGTCGGAGCCACAGGACCCAAAGCAATTCTTACATGATTGAACTTCTTCCGCTTCATGTCCGCCGAGACAACAACGGAGACGTTCAAGATGGGTAAGGCCAGTGCCTTCCGTCTCGCCAAACGAAGGGAGACACTCGATTCATGGTCGGCAAGCGGAGAAAAGAAGATTTCTGTCACCATCTCACGGGTGCTGTCCACAGTGGTTTTGCCCGTATCGAGGAAGAACTCCGTCAAAGGAACGATTCTTTCTCCCTTTTCACTCTTCACCTTCCCCTTGGCATCGAGAACGAGCAAAGGGATTGTTGTGTCTGCACCCGGTTGCCCGCTCACAATATTGCCAGCGATTGTCCCGAGATTCCGGATCTGAGGAGACCCGAGTTGCGAGGCCCCTTCAGTCAATGCCAGCGCTTTCTCCCGGAGCAGCGGTGATTGGGCCACCTGGGCATGAGTCACCAGAGCCCCTATTCTGATAACTCCACCCTCTAACTTGATTTCATCCAGCCCGGGAATCTGCGTGATATCTACGAGGGCCCTTGGCCTTGCTTCCCGATTTCTGATCTGAGGGATGAGGTCGGTGCCCCCTGCGAGGAGTCTCGCCTTCCCCTGAAACTCTTCTAATATCTTGAGCGCTTCGGCGATGTCTCTTGGGCGAAAATACTTTTCCCAGTGCAGGCGCTTAGGCCAAACCAGACTCGATTCCAGGTTCATCGATTACCCTCCTTTAGCTCTGTTTTTATTTCACCCAACACGATGGACCAAAAGGACCGACTCAATCTTAGACCTCGATGGGCTTAATGATTAAGACGACAGCCATCACAGCAAAAACCATTGCTTCTGCGGCTGGTCCCCAGAACCTCCCTGTGATCGCCATCACCATGCCCAGCGCAAAGGCGGAGATGGTCGTGCCCTTCAGGCTTCCGAGCCCCCCCACGATCACCACGGCGAAGCTGATGAGGAGGATGTGGAAACCCATGTAAGGGTGCACCGTTGTGATTGGAGCGTAGAGAACGCCTCCCAACGCAGCGAGGCAACTTCCCAGAACAAAGACAATGGAAAAGTATTTGTCAACACTGATGCCCAGACTCCTCACGGCCTCCCTGTCCTGCAGGCCAGCGATAACGATCTTTCCCACAATGGTTTTCTTGAAAAAGATCCAGAGGCCGGCACAGATTGAAATGGAGACGAGGATAATCATGAGCCTGTAGACAGGAATCTCGATGCTAAGGAAGGTTATCCCTTTGCCCACAGGATCACTCAGGGGGATGGGGCTTGTTCCCCAGATCCACTTGACAAGATCGACTCCGATCAAAAGGACCGCGTAGGTGGCGATGATGGCGTAGTCAATCGATTCTCCGTAGAGCCGCCGGATGATGAACTTCTCAATAATGAAACTAATTGGAATAACCACCAGGATGGCGATCAGCATTCCCTCAAAGAAATTACCTTGGATCAGGGGTAAAACGGCAATCAGGATGTATGCGCCGGTGGTGTAAATCATCCCGTGGGCAAAATTGACGATCCTCATGCTCCCGAAAGTCAATGAGAGCCCGATCGAAATGATGTAGAGAATACCTCCGATCGTCAATCCATAGATCAGGGTGCTTAGCATGCTTTATTCATGCTCCGGTCTGCGTCCGGCTCTTCCAGACACTTAAGATATTTCCCCAGATCCCTTCTCTAAACTTAAAGACGAGGACCAGAAGGGCAAGTCCCAGAAACATCTCCCATCTGGGGATATATCTCGCCAGATAATTGCTGATCACCATGTACGAAACGCCTCCCAGGATGGCGCCGTAGAGATTCCCGGCTCCTCCGATCAAAGCGGCAAAGATGACCTCCACGTTTCTTGTCGGATCAATGAAGCTTGGATTCACATAGCCGTAATTGACGGTAGCGAGGGCACCTGCAAAAGCAGAGATGGATGAGGACAAGACGTACGTGATCCACTTATAACGGTAGGTATTATATCCGATAAACTGCGCCCTCGTTTCATTCTCCTTAATGGTCCTCAAGAGGATCCCGTAAGGAGAGGCAGTCACTCTCTTAAGAAAATAGTAGGTCAAACAGAGGCAGAACAAGGTGAACCCAAAGAAAACCTTCGGATTGGCGATGCTCAGAAAGGGTATCTTCGAAAAAGTGAGAGAGAGTCCGTCTTCACCGCCTGTAAACTTGGCAAAGCCGACAAGGGCCAGAAAATAACCCACCTGATTGAAGGCCAGATTGATCAGGGCAAAACAGGCACCGGTCGCTCTGACGACGACAGGCCCCAGGATCGCGCCCACCAGTGCCCCCCCACAAATCCCAACGACGATGGCCGCAAGAGGGTTGGGTGTCGCGTATCGAACAAGGAGGCCAGCTCCGTAAGCGCCGGAGCCGAAGAAGAGCATATGACCGAAGGAGAGCCTGCCCATGTGCCCGTAAAGGAGGTCGAACCCGAGAACAAAGATACAGAAAATGATGAAATCTGTTGTTCGGTAGATAGAGGTCGCTGAACCGAAAAGAATGAATCCAAGAGCGATCACGACGACGCCCAGGGCCCCTGAATTTCGAACCTTTGCTGTCACATCTTTTTCCTTATGTTTTTCCCTCACCAAACGGTCGAACAACCTTACAGATAACCCTCCAAGGCATTCGACTGTTCGATGACGGCACGATCAACAATTTCTTTGAAAATACTTCCCTCTTTCATGATGTAGACACGATCAGCCATTCTCGATACGACCGAAAGGTTCTGCTCCACAACTAACATGGAGAGCTCCCCTTTCATCCTCATGATGACATTCAATATCTCTTCGATGATTCCAGCGGATAAACCCTCTGTGGGTTCATCGATCAGAAGAAGTTTCGGCTCTCCGATCAACGCCCTTCCGATCAAAAGAATCTGTCTCTGGCCACCACTTAATCCCTTTGCCTTTGAATCCATCAGGACACTCATCCTGGGATAGAGATTCAAAATCCTGCTGATGGAATCGGAAACCTTCTCTTTCGTCGGGTAGGCGGCGAGCTCGATATTTTCCCTCACCGTGAGCTCACCGAAGACTCGTTTATCTTGGAACACATATCGAATCCCCATGAGAGAAATCTTCTCAAGGGCAAAGCCATGGATCGGTTTTTGATCAAAAAGAATGGACCCCTTCGAGGGTTTCAGAAAACCAGCGATCGTTTTCAACAAAGTCGTTTTCCCGGCTCCGTTGCGCCCGGCAATACAAACCACCTCTCCCTTGAGAAGGTGGAGGGTGACGTCATGCAGGGCCTTGGCGTAGCCGTAGTGGACATCGAGACAATTTACGGCGAGAAGCATTTCACCTCTTCTCTCCCCCAGTAAACCTGTCTCACCAAAGACTCACAAAGAACCTCTTGTGGTTTCCCCTCGGCGATGAGCCGTCCTTCATGCATGACGCTTAATCGTTCCACCAGGTCGATGATCCGCGAGATCTTATGCTCGATCAGGATGAGTGTGAAATTCTTCTTCACCACCCGGATGAGATCCAAGACTTCGCTGATTTCAACATCGCTCAATCCGGAGAGGGGTTCGTCAAGAAGAAGAATGCGAGGGTTGAGGGATAAGGCCAAGGCGATTTCTAGTTTCCTTTTATCTCCGTAGGAGAGTTCAAAGGCTTTCACGTTTGCTTTGTCGATGATGCCCACGGTTTGCAAAGCCTCCAGACAGGCATCCAGCGTTTCAGTCGGACGAGCGCCTCTAAAGAAAAATCTTCTCTTTGAGGCGTAATTCTCGTTGAATTGAATTTTGGCCAGGACAAGGTTGTCCAAGGCCGTGAGAGACTCAAATACAGAGACGAGTTGAAAGGTTCTGACCAACCCCATTCTTACCCTGTGATAAGAAGGCACCATCGTAATATCTTGACCCAAAAAGAAGATTTTTCCATCACTGGGTGGGAAGAAGCCAGTTAAAAGATTGAAGAAGGTCGATTTGCCCGCTCCGTTGGGACCGATGATGCCGGCAACCTCTCCCTCCTTTAACTTGAAGTTCACATCGTGGACAGCCGTGAGACCATCGAACTTCTTGTAAAGCCCTTTTGTCTGGACTAGGATGTTTTCTGACAAACGATACCTTTGAAGGGCCAGGGAAGATTTTCCCCTGGCCCTTTCCTACGATTAATAGCCCAGTTCTTTTAATGGCGGGAGGTAATCCTCTCCCGTGTAAGCCCCGAGCACTTTCACGAGGTCCCACTTATCCTTTTTCTCCTTGGGTGATTTTCCAACAACAATGAAGGAGCCATATTTGAAGAGGGGTTGATGGTCAGCTCTCCAGATCCCCGGTCCTCTCATTGAGTTGAATTTTGGGTTGTCCATAATCGCCTTCGTAATGGCATTTGGGTCTGTCGACTTGGCCAGCTCAATGCCTCGAACGGCTTCCTTGACTCCGACGTATGCAATCGCCGCATAGGGATCGGGTGGATAGTTATACTCCTTGATGTACTTATTAACGAACTCATCCGCGGCCCTCACAATCGCAGGGTCATTGAAACCCGCCATGTTCCAATACCAAGACATCAGGGAATTAACCCCTTCCAGAGCCTCCGGCGGGATACCGCCCCCGAAGACATTTGTCATCCAATTAAACCAGATCCTCGTGTTCTTCTTGAGTCCTATCTCATGGGCCTGTTTTAGAACATTGATGGCATCGACTCCCCAGTGGGCCATCATGACGATATCCGGTTTCTTTTCGGCAATCTTCAAGAGGTATGGCGTGAAATCAGGGGTTCCCACAGGTGATTCTGCATATTCCCACTTTGCCCCGTATTTTTCGATGGCGTCTTTTGCACCCGCTTTCTGATCCCAGCCGAAGGCATAAGCAGGGGCGAAGAAATAGATGTTTTTGTATCCGAGCTTGTTGATGATATAGGCGGCTCCCGCAAAGCCGATGGCGTAGGCGCCTCCGTGGACGCCAAAGGTTGTATCGGCAAGTTCATCCTTCTTGAACATGGTCATCGGGGCGACACAGACGGAGAAGTAAGGAATGGGAGTCTTTTTAACTTCTTTATTCAACGCGGCGGAAATGGCCGCAAAGGTTGAACCCACAATGGCATGGACTTTATCCTCAAAGACCAATTCTCTGAGCCTTCGAAGGGCCACATCCGGCTTTGTCTCATCATCTCGCTGGACGATTTCGACTGGAACTTTCTTATCCCCTATCTTCACTCCCCCTGCTTCGTTGATATCCTTAACAGCGAGCCTTGACCCTTCCATCTGGACTGGACCGATCGGCGAGCCTGCACCCGTTAACCCGTACATCAGTCCTATTTTTATTTTATCAACCTTTTGGGCCCCGGCGTCACTGATAAGTCCCAAACACAATGTGACCACCAATGAAGAAACGAAGATCATCCCCTTTTTTGTCATCATAACCGTCCCTCCTTTTGATTATTTTTGAAGTAGGACTTGGAAGCTGGATGGTTCTTTCCTTTGCGTGGGAATCAAGAATCCCTCGTGGGGAGAAGCAATTCTAACCAAGTCCAAGTTTCCCCTTACTGACTCTTATAATAGTAAGAGCGGTGTTAACTTGTCAAGATGAACCGTGACCAGAATCCCGATATAGAAGGCCGTCGTTGCGAGCGAACAGCAAAGAATTGGGCTTCCCGCATATGTGCTTTTAGCTTTACATTCCGCAATCCGAAATCTGAAGTCCGCATTTGTAACGGCCAACTTTTTAGGGGCGACACCTTGCGAAATCAGCCTGTTTTCGGATAATCATGCGGCTTTTTTTATTTTGACAGACCGGGATAAGAGATAAGTCACCAATGCATTTAAACTCACACCCTCCTCCTCCGCCTTTCTGACCAACTCTCTATGGAGGTCTTTTGGAACCCTCACATTAAACTGTCCACTAAAACGGGCCTTCGGCTTAGGAAGGGGCATTTTATGCTTTTTCATGGCATCAATCGTTAAGTCTAAGGCTTCCTGAGCATTTTTGATCGCCTCTTCAAGGCGATATCCTCCGGTCACGATCCCTGGAAAATCAGGAAACCTTACAGCAAAATATCCAGACTCCCTATCTGGAATAATTTTTATTTCATAGCCCAACAGGTCCTCTTTTCTATTCACCTTCATAAAATCAATCCTCCTCTAAGACTTTGATCACGTCTTTAACACCCAACCAATGACAATGTTTGTGTCCTCCATGAGGTCTGACAACCGTCAAAATCCTATCTCTCTTCTTATAAACGGTGTGGCTACCCCTCCTATTCACACGTCTAAACCCTGATGCTAAAATAATCCTCTCCAACTCTTTAAATCTCACGCCTTTTGGGTTTTGTTTTAACCAAGAGAGGTCTTTTTCTATTCCCATCTTGGCAAGATAATAACTGAATATAGTTACAAATGCAAGCGGAAAACCTTAGGGGAAATTGAATGCTAAGGAGTGGGTCACTGAAAAATGAAAGCACCTCTATCGGCTTTTCTTGCACTTTCCCGTGTCTCCTCATCTGCTCTTGCGTCTCCCCAACTCCGCATCTCCTCATCTCCCCTTTGGAACAGCCAACTTTTAGGGATAACACTCACTAAAATATTGTATATCACCGATTATCTAACCGTAAGTGGTTGAAAACTCAAAGCACTAAAACTGCTTGATTCATATTTGCAATCTGAAATTTGGAATTGAAACAGGGCCAATTTTTTTATGGATGACACCTGTTTTTCACTTCAAGAGATTCAATTCTTTCCTAATTTCTTGTGAGAGCCAATGCCTGATGAGTGTTTGATAAGGGATCGATTTAGTCGTTGCCAATTTCCTAATGGCCTTGACCTGAAGGGGGTCTATTTTAACCGTTATATTCTGAAGTTTTCTCTTTCTCTTTTTGGAAACGATATCGCGGCGGAGTCGTTTTCCTAAGCTAAACTCAACGGGTTCTTCCAGGAGTTCGTCGAGAATGTTTACCTGGTCATAATAATCTCCCCATTCTTTATCTTTTTCCTTCTTCACAATCTTTTACCTCCTATGCCTCTTATAATATTGAACTTCTGACCGGTTCATATCCCAACCTGTGATGGGTCGCACGATCCCTTTAGGTTTCTTTTCAAAAATAACGGTCAGGTACCTTCCTGGGCCGGTTGGACCGAAGGATACATAATGTCCCTTTTTTGTCTTTCGGAAGAGAGGTCCATGAACAAAGACTTCTTCGGCTTCCTCTGGCTCAATTCCATGACCGAGCTCAAAATGAAGCACATTTCCTTCGTCCCATTCAAACTCAGAGATTTTCAATCGTGCCTCCTAAAGAGTCATACATAGTATTACATTTTCTGAAGGTGTTGTCAAGAACTTTGAAGGGGGGAATGGAGGCCGTGTGTAATCCATCTTCAAGTTTGACCCCATCCCTACCTAACCGATCTCGCTTACGCCGGACTTTAACGTCATCCTATCCGGATTGGACTGCCAGGGCCAAAGCGCAGCGTCTATCACTCGATCCCCCTCTCGCCTATAGAAAAAGGATTGCCCATTCCGCACACCACCCAGAGAATCAACCAATTCTTGAATTTCTTTCGGCAGATGTTCTCCTTTTGTGGATTCCTTAGCGGAGGGGCCTATATGTTTTTCTAATAAAGAATTGAGCAATGCAAGGTCCTTCCTATGAAGGACTGTTTCGAGATACTCCAACCCTTGTGAGTTTCCTCTAATTTTCATGCTAAGGGCTTGCTTTATCTCTTCAATCAGACTCATCGCTTTCGTCCTGCCAAGAAACGGATATCCATCCCCCATGATACACGGACGTCGTCCCGCTTATTCCCGTCCGAGGAGATTAGGTGCTAATTTCCAACTATGGTCCTCTGTTCCCTTCGGACCAGCACTAATTTTTGACTTGTCCCGCGTCAAGGGCCGACCCCAAGCAATTGACAATCTTTCAAGCCCCACCCCGAAGCGCTCGTAAATTTTATTCTTCAACCTCGATTCCCGTGGCCACCAGGAAGCGCGACACCATGTTATAGCCGGCAATGGTCCCCACCAGCTCCACCACCTGTTGGTCCGGCAGGATAGCGCGCACCCGCGCCATGGTGCCGTCCGCAACAGTGATGTTGCGCGTCATCTCGTAGGTGAGCGCCAGGGTGGCGCGCTCCGACTCATCGAAAAGTTTGGCATTCTTGATGGCGGCGCGAACATTCTTTAGCGCTTCCATCTGCGCCTTAGTACCGCCAGCGGCTTGAAATTCCGACACGTGCTGCACCCACTCGTAGTCGGCCTTGTTGAGCACGCCGATCGCCATAATTGCTAGCTCCCGCAGCTTGGGGGAGAGTGCCAACTGACCTCGGATCGCTGCGAACATCGTGTTCCAGCCCCGCGCAAAGGCCGGGCTGTGCAACAGCATACGATCAAGGTTCAGCAGCTTGCCGCCGGGACGCCGGGCGCGGATAGCCTTGACCAGATCTTCAGGACCCGCCTGGGCGTCTTCCGGACGATAAGGGATGCCCGACTTCGAGATCTTCTGTCCAGGGTTGGCTATGTCGGCCGTCCAGGCTGGTGCCACGAGGCAGGCCAGCCCGATGAGCCACACCGGAATCAGTAAGATAACTGTACATCCGCAAATGGTAGTGTTCATCTTTCTTGGAACCATGATCTTTTCCTCCTTTCTGATGTGCAATCCGCATTGGGCAGGGCCAACTTTTTTATGGATGACACCGTGGTATATTTATAAAGGGAGATTGTCCCGTGTCAAGGGCTGACCCCTAATCTTCCCAATCTTATCGTTGTCCGATTAGGTGATGCAAGATCTGGCGGAGATTCCCCCTCGGGGTCTCCAGAACTAGATGGTCAGGTAGTGGTTAGACATTAAACAGAAGCAGTGGATTTGCGCGCAATATCTCTCCGTCGCTGATTCCAAATAACCGATCATTCTTTCGTAATTCTTCTCCGTTAGAAATATATCTCTCCTTTCATTCCCACGGGAGGTCACATGATAGAAGGCTCCCGGATACTCTATCCTTAGCGGCCGTCCCATAACCAACGCCTATCATGATTTAACCCGACATGTCAAGAGTGAAAAGTGTGGACGTGACACCCAAAGATATTTCACATTCAACCGACATATGCTTCTACGCCTGGTGCTAAGCGTCACCTCGTATCCTACTGTTCAATCCTAATCTTATCAGCCAATCCTAAGTCTTCAAGGATTTGGCGGAGGTCGGATTCGATATTTCGCGCTGAATCAGCGCTCACCGTGACCGAGAAATCGACACCAATCTTTAGATCGGAACCGGATTTGAGTTTGGGGATGATCTTTGTGCCTAATCTGTTCCAAATCTCAGGTGGTATCGTTCCAACTAGGCGAAGTGTTCTTGTCTGGGCGCCGGGTGCGAGTCCCTTCTCTTTTTCAAGTTCTTCCAATTTCTCAATCCCTGGTCCAGGAATCGGGCCGGCCTCAACTCCAGGTTCCCGTCTGACGCCGCCCCTGAGGGCTTTTGCCTTAGCCTTTGTCAACAGAAAGACACCAGCATCGAATGACACCTCATCTAAGGACATTAGCTCCTCAAACCAAATTCGGTCATAAGTACCATCTGGTCTTTGTCCAGAGGCAAAGCCAAAGTCACCTTTGCCGACAAATTCGACAATTTTATTTCGCAGGATGGAATCAGGGTCTATTAATCTGGTCAATGATCCGTTTAAGAAGCTCTGTCGAAGGCTCGCAAGCGGCCATGTGCCAGACTCCTTCAATGCCGGTGGTCCGTTCCGATCAAGGTATCCTACTCCTACCGATTCATTAAGAAGCGCCTGCGACTTCAGGGCAGAGATGATCCTCCACAAAGGGTCTCTCCACTGCTCGCATGGCCCGCACCTAAATCAATGACTTTAAGGCCATCAGGCTCACGGCTATCAAAAATGACTACATAACGATATCCCCCCATACCTCATCCTTTACGTCTTCTTCCGCATCTTTGGCTTTACTCTGGATATCAGCACGGTCAGCCCGGTCAAAATCAGCCCCAGGGCCCCGCGTGAGCTTTCGGGTTAGAAAGTAGAAGACTTTCTACTAGGGGAAATTCATTCTTTTTCTTCGAGTCCTTTTAGAATCTCAGGAAGAATTGAATCAGTAAATTCTGAAGCGGTCACGACATGAAATGGATATTTGTCGAGTTCCTTCATTTTTCCAAAATGCTGCTTATCACCGGTCACCAAAAAATCCGCTTTACTGTGAATAGCTGAAATAAGGACTGGAATGTCCTCTTCTGCAATCTGCCCGGAAAAGTCTCTTACCTCCTCGGGTCGAGGGAGAGGGATGACCCTTAGATTAAGCTTGGGGAGATAGGGTTTGTACCCTTTCTCCCGTAAAACGTTATCAAAATCCCCGCACCGCAAGCTTGCAGGATGAATTTTAACCAGAGTGTACTAATACAGACGCGGTAATTCTTTTTCCATACTCTTGATTGCCCCCTCACCCCGCCGTTCGCCAAAGCGCTATGGCGGCGTCTCCGACCCGCCCTCTCCCCATCGAGGGAGAGGGGAAGGGTGAGGGGCGGATGTCAATTTATAAAACGCGTTTGCATCGGGTCAGGAACGGAGTGTCAATGAGAATTGGGGGTGGTGGTTGCCTCGGAACGAAGGAGATTAAATCAAAAAGGGATACAATTGCTGAGAATATTTACAATCGGATGTTTATATTTTCAGCAGTAAAATTCGTATAACTTTTAAACGTTTAAGAAAACAATACCAAAAAGCACCGCAGAATTATTCAACATCCGCAAAATCACCTCTAAGGCAAACACGCAGGGTTGCTTTCTTTCTCGGTTGTCTAACTTACCGTAACTCCAAACGGATAAATTCTTTTCAAAATTTATTTGTGAATTTTTTTACTTTGGCTCGCTATTTGAAATACTAAAAGGCGAACGAACAAAAAAAAGAGAGTCAACTCTCAGAAAAAGGAGGCGGTAGAAATGGTTATTATCTTAGTTGCTCTGACAATCTTAGCTGTGTTTGTGATACAGGCCATCTTACACCGTTCAACTCGCGAGATAGAAGTTCCGTTGGCTGAGCTGGAAAGAGGCTTGAGGGTCGTCTCTCCGGTCCTGGCACCTGCGCGGGTTCCCCAGTTTCCTGCAGATGTCTATTATCACAATGGACATGCCTGGATGAAACTTGAGGGAGGTAACAGGATAAAGGTGGGTCTTGATGATTTCACCCAACAGGTGATGGGGGATATTGACGACATCAAGGTTCCCCCTATAGGCGCCAAACTGAATCAAGGGCAGGTTGCCTGGAAAGTCCGCCATGGCGAACGGAAATTGTGCCAGCTGGCTCCTTTGGGCGGAACAGTCGTAGACGTTAATGAAAGCCTGATAAAAGATCCGACCCTCGCCAACCGTTCCCCTTATGAAGAAGGGTGGATTCTGAAAATTCAAGCGAAAGGTCTCAACAAGGAGATGCCGGAATTGATGGACGCTCTCCAATTCAAAATGCACTTTGACCAATGTAAGGCCAAGTTGATGTCGAGCTTCAATAGCCAGACGCTCGGATTGACCTATGGTGACGGAGGAGAGGTAATCAGAGGGGTTGCCGGTAAACTCGACGGGAAGGCATGGAAGACGCTGGTTGCACAATTATTCCATTCTTCTCCGGATTAACGGTCCAAAAACAGAAAGGAGGATGATCGTATGGTACCTATACTCGTTATACTGACTGTCGTTGGCTGCATCGGAATAAAGTCACTTACTCAAAGAACCAGACGAACTCATTCCGCTGAGGAACTGAGCATGAGGAGGGTCAAATGGGGATTGACAGAAGAAGCTTTCTTAAAATCCTAGGTGCAGGATTAGCAGGAGCAGCGCTCGGAAATGTTTTGACCCCAAGGACGGTCAGGGCAACCGCCGCGGCCCATGCTAAGGAATTTATGGGCGTCCTGGTCGATACCACACGCTGTGTGGGGTGCCGAACATGCGAAGCCGCCTGTGCGGACGCACACTCTCTTTCCGTTCCGGATATCGCCGATTCCTCCGTTTTCAGTAAAGAACGACCAACCTCGGTGGGCCAATGGACGGTGGTCAACCGATATGAAACGGAAAAAGGAGAGGTCTTTGCGAAGAGACAGTGCATGCACTGCAACCAGCCGGGTTGCGTCGCGGCCTGTCTGGTGAAGGCGATGCAGAAAAGAGAGGAAGGGCCGGTGACCTGGGATACCAATTGCATGGGTTGTCGGTACTGTATGACCTCCTGTCCGTTTGAGATTCCAAAGTTTGAATACGGGAGTGCCACGCCCAAGATCCAGAAGTGCAATATGTGCTGGGACAGATTGGGAAAGGAAGAGAAGCCAACCTGTGTGGCGAACTGCCCGGAAAAAGCGCTTCTCTATGGCACCCGGAGGGAGCTGATTGAGGAGGCCAACAGGAGAATTTACCAGAAACCCGGAGAGTACGTACCCCACATTTATGGAGAGCATGAAGTGGGAGGGACGGGGTACCTTTATCTCTCGAAGGTCCCCTTCGAACAGATCGGTTTCAGAACAGATCTTGGAACAACCCCTTACCCCGAATTTACCAAAGGCTTTCTCTATTCGGTTCCCCTTGTCCTTTTACTCTGGCCTGCATTCTTGATCGGAGTAAACACCTTAACCAAAAAAGGAGAAGAGGAAATAGGAGGAAAAGGAGGAAGATCATGAACGAAACGGCCACCACCCCAGAAATAAAGAGCGTCAAGGACTTTTGGATCTTTCTCTGCGGCGAGCTCAAGCCGAAAGGAAAGATCTTCACTACCTTCAATGTCATCTCTTTTCCGATCATCGTCCTCGGAGCCGCTCTCATCCTCTTCCGTTTGGTAAAGGGGCTGGGTGCGGTGACCAACCTTTCACAGGAATTTCCCTGGGGAATATGGATCGGATTTGACGTGATGGTAGGGGTTGCCTTTGCAGGAGGTGCTTACATCCTCACGTTTGTTGTGTACATCCTCCGTTCCGAAAAATATCATCCCATCGCAAGGGCAACCGTCCTCAATGGGTTCCTCGCCTACGTCTTTTATGCCGGCGCCATCTTCCTTGATCTGGGTCGATGGTGGAACATCACGAACCCCATCTTCGGGAATAAGTTCGGCGTCAATTCAGTGCTCTTCCTTGTCTCCTGGCACTTTATGCTCTACATGATCTCCCTTTTTATTGAATTTTCCCCCGCCGTGGCGGAATGGCTTGGATTCAAAAGAATCAGGAAGATCCTTGCTTCGCTCACCGTGGGAGCGGTCATCTTTGGCATCGCCCTCTCCACCCTCCACCAATCGGGCCTGGGCGCTCTCTTCTTGATGGCCAAGAGCAAGATCCATCCGTTGTGGTATACGGAGTTCATTCCGGTACTCTTCTTTCTCTCCAGCATCTTTGCCGGACTCTCCATGGTCATCTTTGAAGGCACCATAAGCCACAAGGTCTTCGCGAATCAAATCGACCACGACGGTCATGAATCGTTTGATCGTATCCTGATCGGGTTGGGAAAGGGATGCGCAGGAGCGTTGTTCGTCTATTTCTTCATGAAGATACTGATTCTTATCCACGGGAAACAATGGCCGCTCTTAACGACGCCGATGGGTACATGGTATCTTATCGAACTCATCGGTTTTGTCCTGCTCCCTTGCTTCCTGTTCCTGCACGGTGTCCGGCATGAGAATGTAACCGCCATTCGGATGGCGGCTATCCTTTCAATGCTTGGAATTCTCATCAACCGACTCAATTACTCTGTCATTGCCTATAAGTGGTATGTACCATTGAGCCAGAGGTATATTCCTTCGTGGATGGAGATCGTGATTACACTTGCCATTCTATTCACGGAGGTATGGGCATTCAGGTGGATCGTAAACCGGATGCCGGTATTGCGAGAATCTCCAGCATGGGCAACAGAAGAAAAGACCGTCAAGAAGAGTGTAACGATCAGAAAGGGGGTCCCTCAATGGAAGGTTTCAGCTATGTAGACATCTTTGCCACAAAGGGTATTGAATACTTGCTTGTGATCGGTTTTCTCCTGCTCTTTGTCGTTTTCTGGAGATCTTTGGCCAGACCCGCAAAAGCGGTCTTTCAGGCGACGAAGAGGTTGGTTCCTGTCGTCAACGAATGGTTTAGTCTCCCGGAGGAGATCTATTATCACATGGGTCACAGCTGGGCAGCTCCGGAGAGGAAGAATCTGGTAAGGGTAGGACTGGATGATTTTGCCCAAAAACTTGTGGGGAAAATCAATGCGATTCAGGTGCCGGGCATCGGTTCAACTATCCATCAGGGGGATAAGGGATGGACGCTGGAGGTAGATTCAAAAACGATCGATATGCTCTCGCCCGTCGACGGAAAGGTGACGGCCATCAATGACAAGATCGTGAACTCACCCGAAAACGTTAACAAGTACCCTTACGTGAGTTGGCTGATGGAGGTTGAATCACCGAGGTTTTCAGTAAACAAAAAACAATTACTCTCAGGGACGCTGGTAAAAAAATGGATGGAAGAGGTAAAAGAGAGCTTATTGTCAAGGATGAATGACAGCCTTGGTTTGGTTTATCAGGATGGCGGATTGCTTGTTGACGGGATGGCAAAGCATCTTGACAGAGACAACTGGGATGAAATCGTAAAAGATTTTTTCCTGACGCATCCGGCGGCACCCAGCCCAATTGTTGAAGGTGGGGAGAGATGATAGAGACCGACAAAATCAGCCCGCGAGGATAGAACGTGAACGAAAAGAAAAATTACTACCAGCTCGTTCCTAAGAAAGAACTGAAGTGCGTTTGGATGACTGCGGGTCTGCTCACTTATAAACTCTGTAAATATGACTTACAGTGTGAGAGATGTCCCCTTGATTGGGAGCTCAGAAATCTCTCCGCTACTCCCTCCTTTCATCCAACTGCTTTTCGAGAGGTGAAAAACATAGACTCTGGCAGCCTTCCTCCCCAGGAGAAGGAAAAGCCCGACGAGAAGTTCCCGGGGGAAGACCTCTTCCGCCTAGACATAAAAGGGTCGTTTTTTTATCATCCCGGGCACACCTGGGTCAAGGTAGAAAAGGCCGATGAGGTTCGTGTCGGTTTGGACTGTTTCATCAGGAGAATGATAGGGAAAGTGAACGTCATCGTGCTTCCTCTCTCCGGAACGCGGTGTCGCCGGGGAGAGAATCTCTGTTCCATCATTCAAGAAGAAGGGATTCTGGATATCGTTTTCCCGCTCAGCGGATCCATTCTGTCGGTTAACCAGAAACTGAAAGACCAACCGGACCTGATCAACAAAGACCCGATGGGAGACGGATTTCTGTTGATCCTGAAACCCAAAAATCTTCAGCGAGATCAACAATATCTCTTCTCGGGGGAGGCCGCTCTCTCCTGGTACCGGAAGGATTTGGAACGGTTCAAGACGGCGATTATTTCGGAGTTGAATGGACAAGAAAGGATCGGTATAACCATGCAGGACGGGGGGATAAGTCTCGGAGATGTAAAGAAAATAGTCGCCCCGGAGCGATATATCCAGGTAGTCAGCGCGTTTCTGCGAAACGGGGAAAAAGATTTTCAGGTATCTAAGCGCGAAAGCATGGAACATTCAAAATCTCGGCTTGGATAGTCACTTTTTTCTATTGACCTTGTCTGCCATCCCACCTGCGGAACCGCCCGCTATGACTGATTCCGTATTGATACCTAACAGAAAATATAGTAAAAATAAGCCGAGATATGACGGGGAGCATGAAACGGTTTGCGCTAGGACCGCAAGAGTTATTATCTCCTGAGGTCAATGCAAACCCGATGGGCACCGTTTGATAATGCTTTTGGAGTCTCTCCGGGTACCTCGCCAGATACCTCTTCCAGAGGGGATAGAGGAAAACACGATGCATAAACTATTTTTCAGGAAAATTCTGCCGACCGTGAGGAGCTTGAGTCTTAAGCTTTACCTTCTCCTCTTCATCCTGTTGATTATTTCCTTTGCGGGAATCATGTATTTTAACGTGACCTCTTATACCCGCCACTTTAATGAAAGTATGATCAACAGCGCGATTCAAGCCAGTGACCTGATTAAACGCTCCACCCGTTACAGCATGTTGAAAAACGACAGGGAAAATCTTTCCAATATTATTGCTACGATTGGTCAGGAAAAGGGAGTAGAAGGAATCCGAATTTATAATAAACCAGGGAGAATTGCCTTTTCCAACGACTCAACGGAGGTGTCTACCATTGTGGACAAAAAAATAGAACAATGCTATGTCTGCCATGGAAAAGAACCAGCCCCGGTTTATCTTACCCCCGAAAATAGAATCAGAATTTTGACCTCTCGTCAAGGATACCGGGTTTTAGGCCTGATCAACCCGATAGAGAATGAACCCGAATGCTATAACGCCAGTTGTCACGGCCATTCTCCCAAGGACAAACTTCTCGGCCTTTTGGATGTAAAAATATCGTTGAAATCCGTCGATGAGGAAACCTACAAGACGAAAAAGAACATGGTTTTGTTTTCCAGCATTATGATTCTTGTCACGGCCCTGCTGTTCGCAGGGTTCATCTTGCGCCTGGTCCATGTCCCGATCCGAAAGCTCGCCAAGGGGACGAAGGAAGTGGCCAATTTGAACCTGAACTACACGATTGATTTTGTTTCTAAAGATGAGATGGGAGAATTGGCTCGATCGTTTAACCAGATGACCAAGCAACTGAAGGCGGCAAACGAAGCCAATCAAGAGTGGTCGTCCACTTTGGAAAAAAAGGTCAGGCAGAAGAGCGAGGAGCTTAAGAAAGCCCAAGCCCATCTCCTCTTAGTTGAAAAGATTGCATCTCTTGGAAAACTTTCTGCCGTGGTCGCCCACGAGATCAATAATCCTCTGTCCGGAATCCTCACTTATGCAAAACTATGTCTCAAGATCATCCAGAACCCTGTTTCGTTATCGCCCGAACAAAACAACTCCGTGGTCCAGTTCCTGAGCGTGATCAGAGATGAAGCGATCCGTTGTGGCGATATCGTCAAAAACTTGTTGATTTTTGCCAAAAAGGACTTTGGTAAATGGACCGAAGAAAGTCTCAACAAGATCATCCATAACAGCCTTCAACTGGTTAGACACAAAATCCAAATAAAGGAGCTGGAGCTCCATCAGGAATTGGCGGAGGGGAATGACGTCATCTATTGCGATGCCAGCGGGATCCAACATATTTTGGTCGCTTTATTTATTAATGCCATCGATGCCATGTCCAAAGGAGGGAAGTTAAAGGTCAAAACATTTCTTTTGGATAGTGCTCAAGAGGTTCAGATTGTGATTTCCGACACCGGCAGCGGAATCCCCGAGGAAATCCTTCCCCACATTTTCGAACCCTTCGTCTCCACCAAAGAATCCACCGGACTGGGTTTGTCCGTCGTCTATGGCATTATTCAGCAGCATCAGGGGGAGATCGAGGTGGAATCCGAACCGAACCGGGGAACGACCTTTGTGATCATCCTGCCCAGGAGACCCGTGCGCGGTCAAGTCGGGGATGGAGCGGTCGTATCGCCAACCTTGAGCCCCCCGCCCGAAGGAGAAGGAAGATGAATAGCCAAGGTGTTGGTATCTTAGTTGTGGATGATGAGTTTTCGGTCCGAGATTCCTTATACAACTGGTTCAGAAACGAGGGATACCGAACCGATACTGCTGAAAGCGGTGCGGAGGCACTGAAAAAGCTCCAGGATAGCCTGTGGGACATTGTTCTTTTGGACATTAAAATGCCCGGAATGGATGGGATGGAACTCCAGAAACATATTAAGAAAATCGATAACACGATCATCGTGATTATTATCACCGCCTATGCCACGGTGGACACTGCCGTGGAGGCGATGAAAGAAGGGGCCTTCGATTACCTTTCCAAACCGATCGATCCGGATAAGCTCTCTATCCTGATTCGCAACGCGGTCAACCAGAGGAGGCTCATTGCCGAAAACATTCAGCTCAGACAAAAGGTGGAAGAGCTCACTTTGCAGGATGAGATTGTGGGGGAAAGTCCCCAGATCAAGAAAATCCTGGAGATGATCGATACCGTGGCCAAAACCGATGCCACGGTCCTGATCCGTGGGGAAAGCGGGACGGGGAAAGAGCTCGTCGCTCAAGCGATCCACGGGAAGAGCAACCGACGATATTTTCCTATTATTTCGATCAACTGCGGAGCCTTTCCCGAAGGCCTTTTGGAAAGCGAACTCTTCGGTCACGAAAAGGGTGCCTTTACGGGAGCCCAGTATAAAAGAAAAGGAAAGTTGGAAATGGCCAACGGGGGCACCATCTTCTTTGACGAAATTGGAAATATTACCGTGAAGATGCAGATGGACCTTCTTCGGGTCATCGAAACCAAACAGTTCACCCCCCTGGGAAGCAATAAAGTCGTCAATGTGGATTTCCGAATTATTGCGGCGACAAATTCCGATCTGGAACAGAAAGTAGCGGAAAAAGATTTTCGAGAAGACCTCTATTACCGGTTGAATGTGTTTTCTATTCAAATTCCGCCCCTTCGGGAAAGGCCCATGGACATACCGCCGATTGCCCACTATTTTCTCGAGAAGTACGCCCGGTCTATGAACAAAGATGTGACGGACATCTCCCCAGAGGCAATGAAGATGCTGGTCCAGTACAATTGGCCGGGGAATACAAGAGAATTAAGAAATACGATCGAGAGAGCATTGGTCGTCGTGGGAAAGAAAAATAAAATCGAAATCGATGACTTAAATCTTCTCTTCCATTCTAAGGCAAATCCTCCCGGAGACTCCTTGGAGGAGATAGAAAAGGCCCATGTCAAACGAATATTGGAGCAATCCGACTGGAACATCTCCAGGTCCGCTGAGACGCTGAAAATAGACCGAGTGACCCTTTACAATAAGATCAAGAAATATGGCTTACAGAGATAGGCTTCATGTCTTATATCGACATCATCCCTGTTGGTGAGGTAGGGGAACCCGTCCTCTCATTTCTCAAAAAAGGCATCTTTGAGACCTTCAAAATCCAGACGAGGATACGTAATCGCCCTTTTGATCTTTCTCTTACCTATGACCCTGCCCGGGATCAGTACAACTCCAACGGTCTTCTGCTTGAGCTCATCAACGCACCTCCTCCGGAAACCTTGAAGATTTTAGGGGTCACGGAGTTGGACCTATTTATTCCCATATTTACCTTTCTCTTTGGCGAGGCCCAGCTAAACGGGAGAGGGGCTTTAGTTTCTACCCACCGCCTCCATAATCAATTCTATGGCATTCCTGAGGACAAAGAGCTGTTAGAAAGTCGCCTTCTGAAAGAGAGCATCCACGAATTAGGACACACCTTTGGCCTCATTCATTGTTTCACCCTGAAGTGTGTGATGAAGTCCTCCACCTATGTAGAAGAGATCGACCAGAAATCCGTCCGTTTCTGCAGATCCTGTGAACAGGAGGTCCTTCATTGGCGGAACGGGCTGAAAGAACACGGAGTAACGGAATGAAAAGGCACACAATGAGGGAAGCAAAGAATTACATTTGCAGCATCATCCGTGAAGCAGAGAAGGAAGAAGTCATCATCACCAGGCATGGCAAACCCGCTGCGTGGTGATCGGATTGCTGTCACTCCCGCCCCAGTGGAAATCCAATTCGGAAACACTGGATTCCGGGTCAAGCCCGGAATGACAAACAAAGTAAAAGGTCTCTTGACCCGCTGCACTATAGCTTCAACTGATACACCCGGTACGTTTTGATGCGCTTGCCCCCCATCATCTCAATCCTCTTGTTGAGCAGGTTATTGTCTTCCCGTACCCATGAAAGCTCGCCGCCCGTGTAACCGCGTGCCTTTGCCACCCGGAAGGACTCGAGATACAGAAGGGTTTCCAATCCCCGGCGCTGGAAAGCTTTGCGCACAGCCAGTAAGGCGAACCGCAGGGTCTTGATTTGCTTGGAATAGAAATAAAATTTCAACATGTCGGCAATGCCCACGCGGCCGTCAAAGCGTTTGAGCACTTCATTATAGTCCGGCAAAATCATGGAGAAGGCCACTGGTTTGCCCTTGACCTCTACAAAGTTCACCAGCTCTTTTTCAATCACAGGCCGAAGCTTGGCGATAAAATACTGAAGGTCACTGGCGCTGAGAGGTGTAAAACCGAATTCTTGACTGTTGGCATCGTTCAATATCCCCATCAGGGTGTTCATCTCCTGCCGGAACCGGCTCATGTTCATGTGCCGGATAGCAATCCCCTCCTTTTTTTGGGCATGCTCGGACAGTTTCTCTAAACCTTCTGGGAAAGGTCCACGCGCATCCATCCAATAGGCGTAGAAATCTTTCTCCTTCTCAAAACCATATTTCTCCAGAAACTCCGGATAATAAGCAGGATTGTATGGCATCATGATGGCCGGCGGATAATCAAACCCTTCCACCAGGCAACCCATCCCGTCCAGTTGGGAAAAAGCCATCGGCCCGCGCATGACCTTCATCTCTCGTTCCGACAACCATTGCCTGGCGGCATCCAAAAGCGATACAGCAGCTCCGTAGTCCCGGTTCACCTCGAAAAAGCCGAAGAAGCCCGCTCGCTCGTTATGATACCGGTTGGCTCGATCATCCACGGCGGCCACAATCCGGCCTGCCATCTCGCTGCCTCGGTACGCTAAAAAAGCCTTCGCCTCGCCGTGGGCATAGAAAATATTTTCTTTACGGTCAAAAATCGTCTCCACATCCGTAATCATCGGCGGCACCCAATTGTGATCCCGGGTGTAAATTTTCCAGGGCAGTTTCAAGAAATTCATTTGATCGCTCTTTTCCTCACTGATCGTACGGATGTCGATCGATGCCCCCGGAGCACTGGGCCCAATCAAACCCAACTCCGTCCCGATTTTTCTTAGCTTTTCCAGGGCATAGTCCAGCTCCTGTCTAGAATGCGTGGCCGTATAAGAGGTCCGCAGGCAGGCCATCCCGGGTGGAACGGCCGGAGAAACCACCGGATTGACATAGACACCCTCTTGCTCAAGCATCTTGGCAAACTGGAAGGTTTTCAAATCATCGCCCACAAGAATGGGGATGATGGCGGATTGCGTCGCCGCGGTCTTAAATCCGATGCGTTGAATTTCCCTGAGCATGTAGCGTACATTTTCCCAGAGCTTTTGCCGGCGCTCCGGTTCTCGTTCCAGAATATTCAAGGCAGCCAGAGCGGTTGCCACGGCAGCGGGCGGAGGGGCAGCCTGGAACATGAAGGTGCGGGCATTATGCTTTAAGAAAGAGATCACCTTCTCTTCGCCGGCGATAAATCCACCCAGGCTGGCAAACGATTTTGAAAAAGTACCCATGACCAGATCCACCTTATCCAGCAAACCCATTTCTTCGCACGTGCCACGGCCGCCCTTGCCCAGGACTCCGAGGCTGTGTGCCTCGTCTACCATCAACCGGCATCCGTATTTCTCGGCCAAGGGGACGATACGTTTCAGATCCGCCAAATCGCCTTCCATGGAAAATACCCCATCGACCACAATGAGTTTGCCCACCTTCTTCTCTTCAATATTGATCAGGATGCGCTCCAGGTCTTCCATGTCATTATGGCGAAATTTCAAAAGCTTTCCCAAGGCCATCCGGCAGCCGTCCAGGATCGAGGCGTGGTTGGTGCGGTCTGAAATGACGATATCATTCTTTCCCACGATCGTGGAGATAACGCCCAGATTGGTCGTAAATCCGGTACTGAATACTAAAGACGCTTCTTTCTTCATAAACCGGGCCAGACGCCCTTCTAACTCCACATGCAAATCGATTGTGCCGTTCAGGAAACGGGAGCCCGTGCAGCCGGTCCCGTACTTCTCAATGGCTTTGACGGCAGCCTCCTTCACCTCCGGATGCGAAGTCAGACCCAAATAATTGTTGGAGCCGATCATCACCGTTTTGCGGCCGTTCATAATGACCGTGGTGTCTACCGCTCCTTCATTGACACGAAAATAAGGATAGAGGCCCAGGTTGATAATTCTCTCGGCATCATGATAGTTATAGGCCTTATCAAACAGGTCCACCCTCATCACCCCTTTCCAAGAACAGCAACTAATACGGAGGCCCCGCCCTCTCCCACATGGGAAGACGGAGGTAATAGGGGCCAAAATGAGGCCAAAAATACCTTTTTCGTTGTCATTCCGGGCTTGACCCGGAATCCAGTTTCTCTGAACTAGATTCCCGCTGGAGTTTACCCCGAACTTGATACGGGGCGGGAATGACGGTTTTCAGGTGAGTTGAATATAAAAGAAAGGGAGGCTTACGTCAAGAAAGGTGAATGAATAAGGACACATCCCATTTCTCTTGACACAAAAAAATAGGGGAGCTAAATGGTAAAATCTGGGCGTGTGCGAAAATCTTGGAAGCCGGGTATTCCCGCAGGGAAATCAGGAGATGCGGAGTTGGGAAGATTGGGAAATGGGGGGCCGTCATTCGGCAATCATGACTACTCCCGCGATACCAGTCCCCTTTCGATGGCGAAGGCCGTCAGAGCCTGGATGCTGTGGAGGTCCAATTTTTCCATCAGGTTCGCTCGGTGTTTTTCAACCGTTTTGACGCTGATACAGAGATCATCCGCAATTTCTTTGTTCCGGTAGCCTTCGGCAATCAGCTTCAGGATCTCTCGTTCCCGTTGGGTCAGGGTTTCCCATGACGTACGGGATTTTAGATTCTTTTTCCCTTCGATGTACCCTTCAATTACCTTCTCTGAAATTTCAGGACTGATATAATGTGTGCCGCTTAAAACTTTCTTGACGGCCATGAGCAACTCAGAGTGGGTGGAATCCTTCAAGAGATATCCATCGGCCCCGGCCCGGAAGGTGGCAAGTATGTATTCCTCAGCCCTGTGAACGGTCAAGACCAGAACCTTCGTCGCCGGTGACTCCCTCTTGATCTCCTTAATGGCCTCCATGCCGTTCATCCTCGGCATGGAGAGGTCCGTCAGGATGAGGTCGGGTTTGTATTTTTTAGCATGCCGGATGGCCTCGCGGCCATCTCCCGCCTCCGCTACGACCTCGAAATGTGCGTCTGAAGACAGGAGGGATCGCAGCCCCTCCCTGAGGATCGTATGGTCTTCGGCGATGACGATTCGAACTTTTTCGCTCATGAGTCAGACTCCCCCTCTTACTTAGTTTTCCCCTAAAAAATACTGTATACGCCCCCCCCCACCTACAGTGTATACCTTATTTACCATGTTTATAAACATTAGTAAAGTGGGGCTTAATAGTCACGGTAGAAAAGCCATTAAAAACTAATATGAAACGGATATTAATTGTTGAGGATAATGTCTTTTTCCTGCAATTTCTCAAGGAGACGATGAATTTACGATTCCCTTGGATAGATATTCTTGAAGCGGCCAACGGAGAGCAGGCGATGCGGAAAATTGAGGCGGCCTCACCCGACGCCATCTTTATGGATCTCAGATTGCCAGGAGAAAACGGCCTCGTGCTCACCAAAAAAATAAAGGCCCAATATCCCGACATCGTCATCGTCATTCTGACTAATTATGATCTACCCGAATATCGTGATGCTGCATATCAATCGGGGGCGGATCACTTCGTTTCGAAGGACTCCTTCCTCAATATGGTCAATTCCATTCTAACGGTTCAAGATATTGCAAAGGATAATTCAAATAGCAAGGGAGCCCGCTGAAAGGCTGGCCAGGGCACCCGGTTCAAACCGCCCCGATCGGAAATGACGATGCGAGATAATGGAAAGGACGAATCAGAAATTCACTCAAGGGGGAACGAACTTCCGTGTCCAAAATTTTGATTGTCGAAGATAGTGCCCTTTACCGAAAATTACTTAAAGAGACCCTGCATTCTCGGTTCCCGTCCATGGAAATTATCGAAGCGGAGGATGGGGAAGAAGCCATGAAAAAAATGAGTGTCCACTTTCCACCCGACCTCATCTTCATGGACATCAAATTGCCCGGAGAAAATGGTCTCGAGCTGACGGGGAAGATAAAAGCGAAATGTCCTGATGCGGTCGTCATCATTCTGACGAGCTATGACACCCCGGAATATAGGGAAGCGGCGGCTCAGGTCAAAGCTGACCATTTTCTCTCAAAAGGTTCTTCGAGTAAAGAGAGCATTTTGGCATTAGTTGAGTCTATTTTGGCAGGTCGCTGAAGCTTGCGCCCCTGCACCGTAGGAGTTCTGGGGGAATTTCGGGACGGAAATAGTGTTTTTTCTCGCGTAAAATAGGGGATTAACCCAATTCACATTTTACACGGCCTTACGCCACAATGCTTGTAAGCCCTTTGACCCGATGAGGCAACTGAATGAGAGATTACAAAATCTTGTTAGCGGACGGAGACCTTCAAAATCCTCAGGAGAAGGGTCAAAGCCCGGATCCGACCTCTGGAGTGTTAAAACCCAGATCGAATGAAAACATGGTGAGCTTGTTGAAGACGATGTCGTATGAACTCCGAGGCCCCCTCGTGTCAATGGTTTCGGCGCTGAAGCTGCTGAATCGAGGCTATTACGGAAAAATGGATGAGGGGGCAGCCGAGAAAATAAGGGAGGTCCTCTTAAATGCGGTGCTCCTCACCGGGGTGGCGGAAGAATATTTAGGAAGGGCCTTTGCCGTGAGTGGAGAATCGGAGATCGAGGACAAACCACTCTATTTATCCCGCGATATGGTCAACCCGGTTCTGGGAGAGCTGTCCCCGGAGTTGAAGGATCGAGGAACAAAAATGGGGGAATCTCAACGATGATGACGAGGGTCAAAATTCAGATAATGAAGTGGTACATTCGGCTGCTCCGATTAAAGGAGGAAAGGAGGTCTCGATTAGGGCTATGATCTTGCAACCCATTCATGGTCGGCTGAGCCCGATGAACTGCGCGATTATCCTGATGGACTATCAGCAGCAGTTTGCCCTGGAGATCAACTCCGCCGACGGGGATATCGTTGTCCATAATGGAATCAATCTTGCGAAGATAGGCAAGACATTTAGCATTCCCACTGTTCTGACGACCATCGGCCAATCAAGCTTTGGTGGTCCTTTCTTCTCAAAACTTCGGGAAATCTTCCCTGGCCGGGAACCTATCGATCGCACCACCCTCAGCATTTTTGAAGACACAAGGGTTCTTGACGCCATGGAGAAGATAGGACGGAATAAGCTTATCATCGCCGGATTGTGGACGGACTTCGGCGTCGCGGCCTCCATTCGGCAGGCACAGCAGTTAGGCTATGAGGTTTTCATGGTCGTTGATGCCTGCGGGGATGTGACCCCAAGAGCTCACCACATTGCCACCCAACGCCTCTGCCGGGAAGGGGCTGTGCCGATGACGTGGCTCCAGATGCTCTTGGCCTTGCATCGTGATTGGGTCCCTCCGGAGGCTTATGACGTGTTGCTTCACATCGCAAAGAATCACGCAAGTGCTTACGGGCTGGAAATACGCTATGCGCCGAGCGGTTTAGATAAACGACAGACAAGATTGGCAAATGACAAGCCAAGAGAAAGGTGGTGCCCAAATGCTGCAGAGTTCCGGTCCGATCACTAAGAAGATAACAAAAAAGAACTCGACCAAACATCACCCAGGAGATCGTTTCCAAGACCTCTTGGGAGGAGAATTTTTCAACGGGGCATTTAGGAAAAGTCTTATGCTTTCTCGCGAGTCCCCGATCAGAAAACAATTACTCCCCTGGCTCACGGGTTGAACCACCTGCGGAGTGGGGTGATGCTCGAAGAAGACTAAGACAAACAGGAGGTTTCCATGAAGTGTCATCGCTGTAGCAATCATATGGTTTACGAAAAATTCTACGGGCCTCACGAACATTTTTGGGGGTGGCGGTGCATCTTTTGCGGAGAGATTGTTGATCCTGTGATTTTGGAAAATCGAGAGTCTCCAACGGAGCGAGCCGTGGTCGATGGCCGCACCCGCAGAAGGTAGGTATCCTGATCACGACACCGTTTCTAAAGATAAGGGAGAGGCGGTGATTTGGCAAATTTCAGATATCCTACGAGAAACGCCCCTCCGAGAAGCATCGTCCCTAAAATAATAAACCCGGTCGAAAAGGATTTTACCTGGCCGATCGCACCGACCATCGCCGGGACCGCCCCACCCCCGAGAAGAAAACTCACAGGCACGGTCAGAGAGACTGCAATGCTCTTGAACTTGGCATCTCCTATCCGAGAAAGCGCAGCAAAACCCGGCGGAAAGAAGGATGAAGCCAACACGGGTTGAAGGAAAATAAGAACGACCATCCACGATTCCGATACCAGACCAAGGAGCATGACAGCCATTCCGTTAGCCAGAAAGATCACTCTCAAGGCGCGCTTCGGCCCAAGACGATCCGTGACCCAACCGGATAAAATGGCTATTCCCACAGGAGCGATCCGGGAAAGCCCAACCAGTGTGTTGGCCCAGGCCTGGTCCATCCCTCTCTCCGATACCAGGTAAAGCGGAAACATGGCAAACATTCCAAAGGTGCCACCAATACCCAGGCTGAAAAGGGCCATCATGATCCAGAACGAAGGCTCCCGCATGATGACCCGAAGGGTGCTGACGTTGGGAGGCTCTCCGCAGAAATTACCCCCTCTTCCGAAGATCGAAAAAAGAATGCCGCTGAGAATGGAAAAAATCCCGAATAATATAAAAATGCCTTGCCAGGAGAACCACCTGAGAAGCATCTCCGCGATCAGCGGAGCCACGACGAAACTTGAGTTAGGGGCTAATTCGTGAATTGAGATAGCCTTTCCCAAATGCCTCGGGTTGACCAGCTCCGTGAGGGTCGCAATCCCCGAGGGAAGATAGAGTCCTGCCGCCATTCCCAGGGCAAAGAGTCCCAAACGAACCATCCAAAGCTCGTAGCTAAGGCCGACAAATAGAAGAGCCCCGCCCAGGGCTACGGTGGAGAGGCGGATGGTTTTCCAATGACTGAGGCGGGAAGAGACGAAACTCGACCCCAGAAGCATGATACAGTATCCAAACGATAGGATGAAAAAGAAGGACCCGGCCTCTTCATGGCCTATTCTCAGATCCTTCTCAACGCTGGGCAATAGGGGTGACAGGACAATTCGAGAGATAAAGTTCAAAAAAAAGATCCCGACGAGAAAGAGAAGGGGCGCCATCTGGGAATGGAAGGCGAAGGATCCTCTCTCTTTACTCTCTGACTTCTCGACACCTCGCATTTCTATCCGCCCTATCTTTAATCTTCAAATCCGGATGCATTTCTCGATAATCTTTGTAAACCTCTCTATCCCTGAAGCAAGCGCCTTCTCCTAGCTTCACCCACAGAGAGATATTGCGTGCACCTCCTGTCCCCGCTGTCAATGGAGGAAAGAGACCCGAAAGATCAGAAAGAAGCCGTTGAGTGACGAGAGAGCCCCCAAGCAGGCACTGATAATGGCAAAATAATAAACTGGCCTGGATCCTGAAAGAATCGAAATAGAAGCCATGACGATGGCAATTTGAAGCAGAACTTCTCCATAGTCGAAGTACGGGTCTTTACTCCGATTCACATCCCTTTCGTGTTCGAGTTTCTTCGCCTCTTTCTCGATCTCCTTCTTCTCGGCATTGTACCGCGCTTCCTCTTCAGAAATCTTCTTAAGCAGCGCCTCAACCCGTTCTTTCACCTCAGCTCTCATGCCACTTCCTCTTTCGACCAGGTCTATCTCCAGGTGCAACTTCTGGCTACGGTAAAGATGCTCACGTAAAACTTTGGCCTGGTAGAAAGACCATTGGTCAGAGGACTGCTGCTGGGCAAGGAGCATCTCCTTCATGGCATTATTTCCCCCTAACGAGGTGATCGCCAGTGCGACCGCAAAGATCGCTGTGGTGAGTGCCACACGCTTTGTGAAGACCTTTCCCTTGATTTCCTCAAGCTCTTCTGTATTCGGAATTTCTACATCCGCCATATCGATCTCCCTTCCATGATCTCCCTTAGTCTTGCATCACATCCGGCTAAACTTAGAAACCAAACCGGCAAAATCCCAATTGACAAACTCCTCGGCTGCCGGCAGGTGTGGAAGGCAATGCATACGGTCAACTTGCCGGTCATTCCACTTTTCGACAATTTTTTATGAGTCGAGTATGACGTAAAGGGTCGATTTGTGCAGGAGTTTATAAGAAATGCATCGGGAAGTCAAGGCATGGACGTTTCCCAGGTCGACAACCCGAAACAAAAAGGCCGGCTAAACTGCCGGCCTTTTAATTCTTCGTTCATTCATTTACCTTCTGATGAGCCGTTTAACGTCCTGCTCAGGACCAACACGACGAACCACAGGTCGAGCAATGGGTTGCATGGGGAAACATCCATCTCATTGGCCTCACCTCCTTCTTTTAATTCTATTTTAAATTTAGTTTCCCCTCCGTGTCAAGAAAAAACAAACAGGGAGAGCCCAATGTCAGATTTTCCGTCTTTCTGCGCAATCCCCTGTAAAGGTCGCGAATCTCCCGGTCGGTCTGACGAGGGAATCCCTATTCCAGAAAGATCAAGAGAATCGAGACTGTTCGAGCAAAGACCCTAGTGGAAGGCTGAAATTTCGGTCAGGTCCTGTCCAATGATCAACGAATGAATGCTCTCCGTCCCCTCCAGCGTACTCATGGCCTCGAGATCACAGAGGTGGCGAATGACATGGTGATCGGCCAGAATACCTCGGCCTCCGAGGATGTCCCTGGCCGTTCGTGCGATCTTCATCGCCTCCCGAACGTTATTCAGCTTGGCCATCGAGATTTGGGGAGGTCTCGCTTGATGTCGATCCATTAATCTGCCCAGATGATAGGTGAGCAACTGGGCTTTCGTAATTTCCAACACCATCCTGACCAGTTTATCCTGGACAAGCTGATAAGAAGCAATGGGTTTTTCAAAGACCTCCCTATGGCGAGCAAAGGCCTCGGCAGCTTCATAACACCCCACGGCCGAGCCTAAGGCGCTACAAGCCACCCCATAACGAGCATCGTTTAAGCAGCTCAAAACCGATTTTAAACCCTTTGCCCCCGGCAGGAGGTTTTTTTCGGGAATCTCGCAGTCCTTGAAGATCAGGAGGGAAGTGGGAGAGGTCCGGTAAGAAAACTTCCTCTGGATCAGGGTCGTTTGAAACCCCGGAGTCCCAGCTTCTACCAGGACCCCCCGGATTTGGTCATCTATTTTCGCCCAGACCAGTGCCACGCTCGCGATGGACCCGTTGGTAATCCACATCTTGGTTCCGTTCAGGAGGTAATGGTCCCCATGCTTTACGGCTTTGGTCTCCATTCCCGAAGGATTCGATCCGAAATCGGGTTCGGAGAGACCGAAACAGCCAATCACCCGACCTCGTGCCATCTCGGGGAGCCATCTTGCTTTCTGTTCTTCAGATCCAAAGGTATAAATGGGGTACATTACTAAGGAATTTTGAACTGAAAACATGGCCCTGACACCGCTGTCGCAGCGGCCCAGCTCCTGGCAGATCAAGCCATAAATCGTATGGGTTGACTTGGTGCAACCGTAGCCGTCCGCATGCAGACCGAAGAGTCCCATCTCCGCCATTCTGGGGATGAGCTCCATGGGAAAGGTTCCACTATCGAAATGGGTTGGGATAAGGGGCATGCATTCTTCGTCCACGAATTTTCGCACCCTGTCCCTGAAGCTTTTCTCTTCGTCATTCAACAATCCTTCTACCTGAAAATAGTCCACCATCTTGCTCACCCCCTTATTTCCACGCTTCGATAACCCCTCTTCAAGAAGTGGAGCATGGATAAGAATATTCTATCCAATAAGAATCGTAAAAGGAAGGAGAAAACAGAGACTGTGTCGTCATCGGATGGAGGTAGATAAAAAGCGGAACAAACAGCCGGATTCCAGGGCTTTAGAAAGCGGACGCTTAATCTTAGAGGATCTAATCTTTTGCTTTCTTCTTCAGCAGGCCGAGGAGGTCGGATTCTTTGGATGGCTTTAGTTCTTCTCTCTTCCACCCCTTCTCGCGGATCATATTTCTCTCAATCCAGTGGTCGAGGGCTTTCACATCGAAAAGAACCCTGTCCCCAATTTTGAGGTACGGGAGTTTTTTCAGCGAGGCCATTCGGTAGACTGTGTCAGTCGAGAGGCTCAAATACTGGCTCGCCTCCTTGGCAGTAATCAATCTCCGGAGTTCGGGAATCTTCTTCATTCGGTCGTCCATCCGTTCAAAATACTTCTCTGCCAACAGGTCGGCTAGCATATCCAAAAATTCTTTGATCATGGGTCGGTATTCTTCCTGTACCATTCTTTCCTCCAAAGGAGAAACCTTAGCTTCGCACAAAAACACTGTTGATCATTTCGCCACTCCGCTTCCGGGCATTGCCAAAAGATATCGCTGTCCGAATATCGAGTGCGATCCCTTATCGCTCCTTTTCTCTTGCCGCTTCGTGAATCTTCTTCATGAGCGTGATGTTTTCCGTGTGGCCCGTCAGACGGGCGGTCACTCTTCCTCGAATCGGGCGGTTGAGGAGATAGAAATCACCGATCAGGTCAAGAATCTTATGCCGTACAAATTCGTCGGGAAACCGGAGTTCGGTGTTGACGATCTTCTCCTCGTCCACCAGAATAAAGTTGTGGAGTCGCCCGCCTCCCAGTCTTCCCATCCTTCCGAGCATCTCCGCATCTTTAACAAAGCCGAAGGTTCTCGCCGGAGCGATCTGATCCTTGAAGGCCGATTCGCCCTCTAAAACAAAGTCAAGCGTCTGCTGCCCGATGGGAGGAGGGTAGTCCAAAAAGAAGTGGACGGAGAAGACTTCGGCAGGCTCGATGACCAGAGATTTATTCTTGTGAACGGTCTCCAGCCGCCGGTCGATCATCAATTCATCCACCTTCCCCTCCTGTTCCTCCACGCCTGCCTCTTCTACAATCTTACAAAACTCCAAAGCAGAACCGTCCATCACCGGAATCTCTTCAATCATCTTCACCATCAGGTTGGTGATACGATACGCGTGCAACACGGCCATGAGGTGCTCGACCGTCCGAGCAATGGCTCTTCCCCTCTTCAGTGAAGTTGCGAATTCCGTCGTTTCGACATAGTCGACATGGGCGGGGACCACTTCGTCCGATGAGACATTTCCAAAAAGGATTCCGCTATGAGGGGGCATGGGCTGGAGGAGAAGCCCTGTCTTCTTTCCGGAAAAAAGTCCCGTCCCGTAAAGCACCATGCTCTGTTTCAGGGTACGCTGGGGTAATAAGGAAGTCCCTTTTCTCTCTGTGACCTTCTTGGCCAAAGGGATAGCCTCCCGGATGGGGGCAGAAGGGGGACCCGAGAGTTCTCCGGCTGCCTCTTTTGCAGAGATCTTCTTCCCCTGAACGGATTCCTCTGTGACGATTTCACCCGATCGCTGGACGGCCAGATCCTTCTGATGGTCGAGGGCTCGATAAATGGTCATAAGAAGAACATCGAGAGAAAGAGGCTTTTCGATAAAGTCAAAAGCGCCCAATTTCACGGCGGTCATGGCCGTTGAGATCGTTGCATGCCCGGAGACCATGATCACCTGGCACTCCGGCGCCATCCATTTGAGTCGTTTCAATACCTCTATGCCATCCATTCCCGGCAACCAGATGTCGAGGAGGGTGACGTCGGGATCCTCCTGCTGAAAAACTTTAATCGCCTCCTCGCCACTCTTCGCCTTAGCGACTCGGAAACCTTCGTCCTCCAGAACACCCTCAATCGATTGAACAACGCTTTCCTCATCATCCACGACGAGGACTTTCTTTTCCATGAGACTTCCTCAAATATTCAGGCTCAATCAGATTACCATATCCCTAATCCAAGATACAATCAAAAAGATCGCTGAAAAATCCAAATATCGACGTTAAACTCTAAATCCGAAACCCTAAACTCTAAACAAACTCAAACGTCAAAGACACAAAACCCTAATCTTTTGACCGGCACGTGCCCTGCAAGCCGGTCTCGTAAACGGGGGCAAGGGACACAACATAAATGAAAATTTCCTTTGATCGCATCCTGCTCGCCGCTGCATGCCAAGGAAGCCCCGCCCTGTGGGCGGGGAGCTTCACTTTTAGATTTTGGATTTGTTTAGGATTTAGAATTTAGTCTTCAGTCTTTAGCGTTTAAACAACTTCGCATTTCGCCTGCCTCCGCCGAAGCGGCTACGCGCAGGCAGGTGCTTCGAATTCATAAATTTTTCTCTATTTATCCATCTGGGCCTTCTGAAGCCGACCGCTGAAGTCCCGGTAGATCACCTTCCATCGGCTGTAGGTATCCAGAGCCCCTCCGCGGCCTCCTGCCTCCTCCCTTCCATAACCCGAATGTTTGACCCCGCCAAAAGGCAGTTGTATCTCCGCCCCAATGGTCGAGGCGTTGATATAAACAATCCCTGTCTCCAGGTCCCTCTCTGCGACAGCCGACGAGTTGACATCCCGAGTGTAGATGGCGGAAGAGAGTCCATAGGGGATCCGATTGACGATCTGAATGGCATCCTCAAGGTCTTCTGCTTTGATCACGGAGACCACTGGGCCGAAAATTTCTTCCTGGGCGATTCGCATTTCGGGAGTGACGCCGCTAAAGATCGTGGGCTCGACGAAATACCCTTTGGAGCAATCCCCCTTCTGACAGGCCTTCCCGCCCAACATAAGTTTTGCTCCCTCCTTCTTTCCAATCTCGATATACTTAAGAATTTTGTTGAACTGAGATTGATTGATCACCGGACCCACGTCTGTCGCTTTTTGAAGGCCATCACCCAGTTTGAGGCGGGAGGCAGCCTTTCTGAACCTCTCAGTAAATTCCCTGTAAACTCTCTTGTGCACTACGATTCGACTTGCGGCAGTGCATCGCTGGCCGGTCGTCCCAAAAGCACCCCAGATGCCTCCTTCTACGGCCAAATTCAGGTTCGCATCGTCCATGACGATAATGGCATTCTTCCCACCCATCTCTGCTGCAATGATCCGATGGATCGCGCCACAAATCCCTTCGAGACGTCTCCCGGTATCAAAAGAGCCTGTAAAAGAGACCGCATCTACTTCCGGATGGCTTACCAGATATTCCCCCACCTCCCCCCCCGGCCCATGGACCAGGTTTACAACCCCTTTGGGTAAACCTGCTTCCGCCAGGGCTCCCACAAATTTTGTCGCGCAGACAGGAGTGTCACTGGAGGGTTTGAAGACAACGGTATTGCCACACACGAGGGCTGGAAAAACTTTCCATCCAGGGATGGCAATCGGAAAATTCCAGGGAGTGATTAAGCCAAAAACGCCGACGGGAACGCGAATGGATTTCATGTCCTTATTGAAAAGTTCAGAGGGGACGGTTTCTCCGGAAAGTCTCCTCCCCTCGCCGGCCATGTAATAACCCATGTCAATGGCCTCCTGGACATCGCCCAGACCTTCGGGGAGAATCTTACCCATTTCCCGCGTCTCCAATTTTCCCAAAGGCTCTTTATCTCTCAAAAGGATTTCTGCAGCCCTGAACAAAATTTCGCCCCGGCGTGGGGCCGGGGTGAACCGCCACGCTTCGTAAGCCCCTCGGGCGGCCTTGACCGCTTGATCCACGTCCTCCCGGCCCGACTTTGGGACAATTCCAATCACTTCATCCCTGTTGGCCGGATTGATTGAATCAAACGTCTCCCCTGATTTAGAATCAACCCATTTCCCGTTAATATAGTTCTTAACCCGTTCCATCGTGCCCTTCCTTCAACTTTGAACTTTAAACTTTGAACTTCTAGTAGTTTCCTGCGCCGACCTTCTTTTTCAGGAGATCATAATCCTGCTCGGATGAAGCGAAGATTCCGGCGTTTCCGAGCCTGACATTCCTCAGCCCGGCGGCCCTGGCCCCCATATAGGCCTCAATCATCTCAGAAACCTTCGGACTTTTGTAGCGCTTCATTTGATATTCTGGGAAAAAGGCTAAAATGGTAAAAGGGATTTCCGGATCGACATCAAAAATCAATTGAGCAATCTTCTTCAACTGAACCGTCTCTACAAGGTTTGGTATGTAGAGAGAAAGCACTTCCAGAACAAAACCTCTCTTAACGATCTCCTCAGGAAGTTTCAGGATATTCCGGTTGAAACAACCGGTCAGCCATTTATGGTCGGTCCCGTCATAGGCCTTGATATCAAGCCAGAAGGAGTCAACCCCCGCTCCCTTCAACGCATCGAGGTTCTGAGGGGTAAGGCCGTAACCATTGGTTTCGACCAGCACCCAGAGCTTGGTCTCCGCCTTAATGAGGCGAGTACATTCAACATAGAACTCCGGGCAGCAGGTCAGATCTCCACCCGTGAAGGCAACAATATTTCGAGCAGGACCCCATCCCTGAGGGCTTAGGACAATATCTTTTTTCTGGATCATCTTCGGACAGAGAGGAGACCGCTTCCCATGCATTACACACGCCCCGCAACCGCGACAGGAGTCGGGTGCGTGAAAGGCAGTCGCTCTGTCTCGGGGCTCTCGAACCGTCACTTCTTTTTCATATTCTTTGCACGCCTTCAAGACATCGGCAGGAGACCACCAATCGCCCTTGGCAATTCTTGTGAAATTCCAGGAATGACACTTCCGGCAGGAGAAGTTACAGCCGGATTGGTAAATGGAGAGGTAGTTTTCCGGACGGGAGAGGTGGACCGCAGAGATTAGCCTGAGCAAGCCACTGTCTGTCTTCTTGAGCGTGGCTTCACAGGCAGAAGATTTTCCGTGTTCGACCTCAATGAAACAGCTTCCCTGGGGATATCCTTGTTTAATTAAATTACATTTCATCATAAAATTTTATCATATGCCGTCTTCCCCTTGCAAGTCACAGTAGCCGTATGATATAGAGAGACATCTCCCTCTTCCCAGGAGACTGTTTCCTGTTCGCAGTCTTGGGGAAGAGATAGTCAGGTTTCAAAGCTTCGGAACGCAGTCTTTTAGGAATGGCGAATCGGCGCTTATGGGAAATGGAATCATTTGACCAAGATCGAGGGCCCGGATCGGACGTGTGAAAGGGTTCCGCCCCAAAACTTTTTCACCCGACCCTCTCTTCCATCCTGTCTTGAACCGGCTTTTGCCATCGCGACACAATCTCCGGGCGGAAAGGGCGGGGTGAGGAGATTTAAAGAGGGGAGAATATCAAATGGAGGATAGGCTAAGACAAGTTGCTCACCGGATCGTCAGCTCTAAAAGGGTTATCGTTTTTTCTGGAGCGGGCCTCAGTACCGAATCCGGGATCCCGGACTTCCGCAGCCCGGGGGGAGTATGGGACCGGTATCAACCCGAGGATTTCACCTTTCAGAATTTCCTTGCCAGTGAAACCTCCCGGGAGAGATATTGGCAGATGGCAACCGAGTTTTATGAGCCGATCAAGAAGGCCCAGCCAAATCAAGCCCATCTTGCCATTGCAGAACTGGAGAAACTCGGTAAGCTCGACTGTGTGATTACTCAAAACATCGACGGGCTTCACTTCAAGGCGGGAAACTCAGAAGAAAAGGTCATCCAGCTTCACGGAACAGCCATCTTCGTCTCCTGTTTGAGCTGTAAGAAGAGATATCGTCGCGACGAAATCCAAGAACGAATCATAAGAGGACAGAAGGCCCCACGCTGTGACGACTGTGGCGGGCTTCTCAAACCTGCCACCATCTCCTTCGGCCAGTCCATGCCCGAAAGAGAAACACAAGAGGCTTACGATCGATCCTCGACCTGCGACCTCTTTATCGTGGTTGGTTCCTCATTGGTTGTCCAACCCGCTGCCTCCATGCCCCTGGTGGCAAAAAGAAACGGTGCAACACTGGCGATCATCAACCGTGACCCAACCCCTTATGATGACCTGGCGGATGTTGTCATTCATGGTCAGGCTGGTTCTGTCATGGCCACTATTTTGGAGTATGTGAAGAAGGAGCTCGGGGGCGGAGAATGAAGATTTCTGCTCTTGCCTGCCTCGGCCGGAAGTGTCTCGGTGTGAGCGATGAGAGTTGTCTTTTGCAAAGCAGATTGCCCTAAGTCAATCAAGAACCACTCTTAGATCCATCCTTACTCGTCCATTCCCTCACTTGCTAAAAATTGGACATTTTGTGTACCTCGTGTACAATAAATTGGCACTTTTAAGGGATTAAATCAAGTCACTTTGTGGGAAAATTGTGTAAATTCAACTAATTATAATATGCAAAATCTGGCACTTATTTTGCTAAACTCTACTATCATTGACGCCGTCCATCGGGTAAAACGCTCATGAAAGGCCTTGTGCTATCAATTTCGACTTTGTCCTTCCTGCTCGGGTGCGCAATTGTCGAACCCACCATAAAGCCTGCTTCCCCTACACGGCCGACCTATGGACAGATTTTGAAAGAAAATTACAAAGGCCCTAAGGCAAGAGTGGCTGTCATAAGATTTGTCGATAAATCGGCAAGAGGCAAAGAGATGAGCCAGGTCGGGGATGGAATGGCCGAGATGGTACGGCATGCCTTATTGGGCACGAATCGGTATATTGTCCAGGTACGAAGATCTTCAGACGACTTGGCCGGAGATCAGGATCTGGGAAACGGGAGTCGGGCTAATAAAGATATGGAGACTGATCTTGTCGTTGAGGGAGAAATTAGGGAATTCAAACCCGGTATTCCGGGGGCTGGAGACGAAACAGGGGGAGCGTCTTATGTTACTGTTGTCGTAACGATGGCCGACCCAAGGACCAAGCAGATTCTCACCAGCGAAAAAGTTCGGATCAGGGCGTCCGAATTCGGAGGATCCACCGGAAGGGCGGGTGGTCCACTCCCGGAAGTATTCAAGGGCTTTTCAAAAACACTGATGGAAAAGGCCATACGCATGACCGTTGAGGAGTCAGCGAGTATCATCGTGGCGAAGACGCCTCTCGACTGTTATAGGGTTGTTCCTGCAGTTGCACAGAAGGAAACCCCGAAACCTCCCCCGGTATCTCAAAAAGCCCCCCCACCCCCTCCCCTTCGCACCACCAAGGTTGCGTGGGATTCGGTGAATCTCCGTGAAGGGCCGGGAACGGGTTATAAAGTGATCGGCACTGCGAAGAAAGGGACCTTTTTGAAAATTCTCGAGGCAAATGGAGATTGGCTGCATGTCCGACTCGAGAATGGACGTACGGGATGGGTGAGCATATTGGCTACTTCCGAGGCACCCAAACCTTCCCCTTCGGCAGCCTCTGTCCTCCCAACGCCCATGTGATACCAAAAAGCTAATTTAGAGGGGGCATCCATGCTGGTTTGTAAGAATTGCAACATCGAATATGAGGAAGGTAAGAAGTTTTGCAAACATTGCGGCGACCCCCTTGTGCCAAAAGAAGAACCCCTAACAGCACAAAAAAAGAAAAATAAGGTTGAAGATGAGAATCCAGATGGAAAGTTGTTCTGCCCCGTCTGTAAGATCATTTATGAATTCGGCAGTTCTTGCATACAATGCGGGTCCCCTTTGGGACGTCAGGTCCCTGCCGGGGCAAAGGATGAGGCTGAAACCGTCCCAGGACCCGAAGAAAAAGGACATCCGGTCCAAAGATTCCGAGGCCCGCAGATTGACGCATTCCGCGGAACACTCATCTGTCCTTCTTGTAAGATAACCTATGAACGCGGGGATTTTTGCATCGAGTGTGGGTCAGCCCTGCTTTCCCAAATTTCCTCTCAAGCGAAAGAGGAACCTGAAAAATCCCGCAACTCTGAAGTCGAGGGAAAACCCTTACAGGTACAGACACTCCAAGACCAGGTGGCCGAGGCATCCCGTAAGAAACTGATCTGCCCCACTTGTGGAATCATCTACGAACGCGGAGATTCTTGCGTAAGATGTGGCTCAAACCTTGTTCCGCAAATTCCGTCGCGAGAAAAAGAAAAGCCTAAGTCATCGGATGCTGAGACCATTCCTTCGAGTTCTCCTCATAAAATCTCAGAGGAGATCTCTAAAATGGACTTAGACCAAGAACTCACTCTTGCCAGTAAGGAGCTTCCTCTCCCTAGTCCTAAGGAGCAAGACTTGGGTGTTAGCCAGCCCGTCGAAAGGAAAAAAATTGCAACGGCCTTGGAAGAGCTTTTCCAGGACGAATCCCCTGAGCAACAACCCGCTAAGAAAGCAACAGATCATGCCGAAAAGAGGGTAAGCTTTATAAAGAAGCCCAAACGAGACTACCGCCGTTTGCTCCTGGAAGTGAGCGGTATGGCGGTCATGGCCTTGGCGGGAGGATACCTCCTTTGGTCAGTCTTTTCCCCTTCAACATCGAAACCCACCGAGTCGAAGGGACTCCCTTCCAAAGAGACCGCGAGCCAGGTCCTTCCCGCCTCTTCTTCCGCTTCCAATCCCGCTGCAGCGGTGATCGAGTCAGGAGGATTGAAGAGCGGAGAGAAAAGTTCGACTCTTTCTAAAGAAGCGTCTCCTTCTCCCCTTTCTCTCCTGGATGATTCTAAAACACCTTCTGCCGAGATCCGGGAGATCCGAAGTATCAAAGCGCTCCTCGAGCACGTCCGCCAGGCGAATTTACAGAAAGATATCGACCTCTTCGTTTCCTGTTATGCTTCTGATTTCCGAAACCTTGACGCAAGAAAGAGGACGACGCTCGCCTACTGGGAAAGGTTCAATTACGTTGACCTATCCTATGATTTAAAGAACCCTTCCATCTCGGCAGAGACCGCCAAGGCAAGGGTCGAATGGGTGATCAAAACTTCTTCAAAGAGTGGAGGTCACCCCCAGGAGAACAAGTCCGTTTTGGACGTGATATTTAAGAAAGAAGAAGGGGGATGGAGAATAAAGGAAGTGAAGCTGATAAAATAATCTCCCAAGAAGCCTGGTCAATTTCAACTTTCCTTGATTGCTTTTTTAGCCGCCACAAATCCTACAGATAGAATCTTTCATGAAACATCGAGCTAGGCCTTGAACCCGAAATGAAGATCCCGGATATCGGAAAGAGGTTGGGTTATCCTGCCAATGGCTCCGTCCTCAAGACTGAAAGGTTATAGATATTTCTTAAACCAACCCACACTAAGCTCGATGGCACGCTGGCGATGCGCCGGATCGGTCAAGCGGTGGTTCGCCTCCTCAATCACATGGATCCTCTTGGGCTCGGCTAAATGATAGAAGATCTCCCACGCCTGTTCGACTGGGACCAGTTCATCCTTTTCTCCATGAATAACCACGCAATGAGAAACCTTGCTCAGAAGAGGCAACAATCGATGTCTTGGAAGGTCCTCAAAAAAAGCCTCAGGTGGTAAAGGGGTACTCTCATTTCTTTCTTTCGTCTTAAGATCATCCAGGTGGTGAGGGGTGGCCCAGACCACGGTGGCCTTGACCTGTTTATCCACGGACGCCTTGATCAGGGAAACAAACCCTCCGAGACTTGAACCGAATAACCCGATACCCTCTCCCAGCCCAGGATAATTTCTGATAAAATCAACCGCCGCGGTCAGATCGGCAATCTTCTTGCTGACCGTATTGTCCGCCTCGCTTCCCTCACTCTCGCCAATTCCCCTGAAATCGAAGCGAAGCATGGCCATCCCTTCCGTTGAAATCCGTTCGCCGAGCGCGACATATTTTTCACTCTCCTTACTCGACAGAAGGCCATGAGAGGCAATCACGCCCGGAGGATTTTTTCTCATGGGCAGATGGAGGACCCCCGAAATGTTATAGGCTTCGCTTTGGAAGGATACTTTCTCGGTTTTCATTTTGTATCTCCTCAACCGAAATCCCAAATAAGCTTCAATGACCAAGACCTAAAAGACAACCTAAATTAACCCAATCCCCATCTTCATCTTTTTGTCCGTCATTCCTACGCAGGTAGGAACCAGTCTATTTTTTGATCCCCTGGATTCCCGTTTTCACGGGAATGAAAATTTTAATACTAATCTTTTCAAATGCTCATGATTCCTCATCCCAATTTAGTCATTGGGATATTAGCTATCATTTGGTCTTTGGCGCTTGGATTTGGATATTATATTTTAATTCCTGCTTCTTTCATTGCTTTCAAATACTCTTCCTTCAATCGTTCTTTCGAGATGCCGTGATCGATAAAATCCCAGGGGAAGATTTCGTCCAGATCCCTTTTTCGATAGACATAGAAGTCCGCGTTAATGCTCGTCGCTCGAAGGGCTTGCCTCCAGTCTCCCCGAGACCGATGTGTGGCTGTCAATATCTTCCCCACCCTCCGGTCTCCCCTTGAAAGCAGGGCCTGAATATAGGCCCATTTGGGAAGGTCATGAATCATCTCCATCCCTCTTTCACCTTGAACCCCTTTTTGAATCATCTTTAACTTCTTCTTCAACTCCCCGACTTCTTCCAATGGCACCCACTGAAAGGGCGTAGCCGGTTTGGGGACGAAAGGATTGACGCTTAAGACTATCCTCCATCTTTTTCCCCGGATCTCCTGATTGGAAAGAATCTGATGGCGAATCCGTTTAGCGAGCAGCAGAATCTGTTTAACATCCTCGTCGGTCTCAGAAGGAAGGCCGATTAGAAAGTAGCACTTGATTTGAGAAAGACCATTTTCGACTAAAATATCGACGGATTTTAAAATCTCCTCTTCCGGATAACCCTTCTTCACCATCTTCCTGAGTCTTTCCGAACCCGCCTCAGGGGCAATGGCCACGGTGCGATCCTGCGCCTCTCTCAGGCACTGAATCAGGGATGGAGAGACGGCATCTACCCTCAAGGAAGATAAGGAAATGCCCCCTCGCTGAGACAGGATCGTCTGACATAATGGGAGGAGATTGGGATGGTCGGAGACCGCGGTCCCGCTCAGGCCAATCCGATGCTCCTCTAAAAGGGCTTCCCTTGAAATCGATTCCAGACGGGAAAGGCTTCGGTTTCGAAAGGGATGGTAAACAAAACAAGCTGCGCAGAATCTGCACCCTCTGGGGCAACCCCGGTTCACCTCCACCAAAGCCATCTCTTTGAACTCCGTATCCGGAGTAAATAGCGTGGATTGGGTTGGAAATTGATCGAGGTTGGGGACCCATCTGCGTTTGACCTTTCTGGGGAATCCAGGTTTGGGATCCATCGCCTCTATCTTTCCGTTTTCGGCATAGGTCACTCGATAAAACTTTGGGACATAAACCCCTTCCACTCCTCCTAAATTTTTTAAAAAATCGTCCTTCTCCCTTTTCTTCTTATCTGAAAGAGTTTGACGACAGACCGTCAAAAATTCTCCAATCACCTCTTCGGCCTCGCCAAGGATAAAAAGGTCAAAAAATTCACTGACAGGTTCCGGATTCAAGAAAACGGCAACCCCTCCGGCAATGACCCACGGATATCTTTCATCCCGAAGACGGCTCTCCGGCGGAATATGGGCTAATTCCAACAGCGTGAGGACGTTGAGAAAATCGTTTTCGAAAGAGATGGAGAAGGCTAAGATATCGAAGCTAGAAAGAGACTTCTGGGATTCTAACGAAAAAAGAGGGGTTTGGCTATTGCGATATTCTTCCACATCTTCGTGCTCGGGAAGGAAGGCTCTTTCACAGACCACATCGTCATCGGCGTTTAAAATCCGATAGAGGGACTGGAATCCGAGATTGGACATTCCCACATGGTAAGTGTTGGGATAGAGGAGACAGATGGTAATTTTCCCGCCCCATGGTTTTTGGATAACTCCTCTCTCTTTTTCAAGAATACCTTTGGCCTTCTGAATGAGTTTCCAGGAAGTCATCTTCCTAAGTGGATCGTGGAGTATAGAAGGTAGTAAATCCAATATACCAGAATTTTATCTACTCATGTAACTTTTTTTACCACCCACCACCTGCCACTGACCACTCACTAAATTCAATCGGCCTGTTTTCTTAAAAAAGTGGGGATGTCAAAACGATCCTCATCCTCGACAGAGAAATCCGACGGCGGGTCCAATTTAAGCTCGTCGAAACGCTCGCTCGTCTTCCCCCTCCTCATAAAAGCGGGGATGTCCCTATTATTTTCCTTGTTGCTGAAAGAAAAGCGGGGAATGTCCTTGTTCGGCTCCCGTAGGCCGAAGGAGATCGGAGCCACTTTCTTAAACTGAGACGTTCGCTTGTCCTCTTTCTTGCCGAAACCCGTAGCGATCACGGTCACGCGAATCTCTTCCTTCATGGCTTTGTCGACCACCATCCCCCAGATCACCGTGGCATCTTCATGGGCTTCCTTCTGAATGAGCGTTGTAGCCTCATTAATTTCACTGAGGGTCATATTCTCCCCTCCGGTGATGTTGATGAGAAGCCCCCTGGCCCCTTCAATTGTAATATCTTCCAGGAGAGGACTGGAAATCGCTCTCTGCCCGGCCTCCACGGATCGATTCTCGCCCGAGGCAATCCCCGTTCCCATCAATGCCATTCCTGTCTCTGCCATGACGGTCCGGACATCAGCAAAGTCCAGATTGATGATTCCATGGCCAACGATGATATCCGAGATTCCTTTCGCAGCATGGTAAAGAACCTCATCCGCCTTTTTGAAGGCCTCGAGCAGCGTCATGCTCTTCCCGCCAATGCCGAGAAGCCGCTGGTTCGGGATGGTGATGAGGGCATCCGCTGTCATCTTTAGATTCGTCAGCCCTTCCTCCGCCTGTTTCATCCTCTTCTTTCCCTCGAAGTGGAAGGGTTTGGTCACGATCGCCACGGTGAGAGCACCCATTTCACGCGCCACCTCCGCAATCACCGGCGCGCCGCCCGTTCCGGTCCCGCCCCCTAATCCGGCCGTAATGAAGACCATGTCCGCCCCTTTCAGGGCCTCGCGGATCCTCTCTACATCCTCAAGGGCAGCTTTCCGTCCTATCTCCGGATTGGCTCCGGCTCCCAAGCCCTTGGTCAAGTTCTCGCCCAACTGCAATTTCATGGTAGCCATATTTGCCGCCAGGGCCTGCGCATCGGTATTGGCTGCGATAAACTCGACGCCGGAGAGCTGGTAGGAAATCATGGTATTCAAGGCGTTGTTCCCTCCTCCTCCAATTCCGATGATCTTGACCTTCGCGGCCAAATTTTTATTTTCGTCGAATTCGATCATATCCTCCTCCTTTTCTTAAGTTCTGTGTTTAGTGACGGGGATAGTGATGGTGACAGGAAACCGGCCTGCCACTAATGACCATCACCATCATAGAATTAGAAAAATTCTTCAATCCATTCCCTCATCCGGCGGGTGACCTTGCTGAAGACATTGCCCTCTCCTACCTTAAACCGACTCTGCCCTTTCTTTCGACTTCCATAGAGAACCAGGCCCACTCCAGTCGCATACATTGGACTCGCGACCAGGTCCACTAACCCTCCGATGCCGACGGGCGCCCCTCTCCGAACGGGCAGATTAAAAATCTGTTCGGCCAGCTCAGGAATGCCCTCCAGGATGGCGCTCCCGCCGGTGAGAACAACTCCAGAGGCAAGTAGATCAGCAAATCCCGTCTTGACCACTTCATTATGGACTAACGTCAGAATCTCCTCGACCCTCGGTTCGACGATCTCTGCCAAGGTCTGCCTCGAAAGAACTCGAGGCTTTCTGCCTCCCACACTCGGAACTTCAACGGTTTCGTCCTTCCGGATCATGGAAGTCAGAGCGCACCCATATTTGATCTTGATCTTTTCTGCCTCCTCCACCGGTGTCCGAAGTCCCATCGAGATATCATTGGTGATATGGCTACCTGCCAATGAAAAAACGGAGGTGTGCTTGATCGCGCCGTTTGAAAAGATCACCAGATCCGTTGTTCCTCCTCCGATATCGATGATGGCCACTCCCAGATCCTTCTCCTCAGCGGTGACGACCGCTTCGCTCGATGCCAACTGTTCCAGAACGATGTCGTCCACGTCGAGCCCCGCCTTGTTGGCGCATTTAATGATGTTCTGGGCAGAGGTAATGGCACCGGTGACAATATGAACTCTTCCCTCCAGTCTCACCCCCGACATCCCGACGGGGTCTTTGATTCCGTCCTGATCGTCTACGATGAATTCCTGGGGGATGATGTGAATCACCTCTCGATCCATGGGCATGGCTACGGCGCTGGCGGCATCGATCACCCGCTTCACATCATTTGGACCGATCTCTCTGTTTTTTACGGCGATCACCCCATGACTGTTAATCCCTTTGATATGCCCGCCCGCGATCCCTGCATAGACAGAGGTGAGATGGTAGCCCGCCATCAATTCCGCTTCTTCGACCGCCTTTTTGATCGAATGAACCGTGCTCTCGATATTGATAACCACCCCTTTTCGCAACCCCTTCGATGGAAAAGTTCCAAGGCCGATAACGTTCACCTGACCCTCGGAAACCTCTCCGACCACGGTACAGATTTTTGTTGTCCCGATGTCCAACCCGATGACTAACGAATCTTTCTTCGCCACCTTTTCATCACCTCCTTTCACCCCTCTTCAGGGGGCCTTTTTGACCACCATCCTTTTCAAGTCAGTGCAATCGATCGAGACCGCTGAAAAACCTCTCTTTCGGAGGTCTGCCCAGATGAGAGACAATTTCCCGAGCTTCTCTCCAAAATCCTCCCATCCCATTTTCACCTCTACTCCTTCGATTTTGGTAAAGCAATGGATCCCGAATGTCTTCTCCATATGGATCTCAGATATCTCCTTCAAGGGAGTCAACTTTTCTTGTCTTGCAATCCTCAGAATCTCCAGGGCCTTCGAGATCAGGCGCTTCGCCTCCAGCGGGTCCTTTTCTAAGACCCGACGGGTCAAGCCGGTGAGATAAGGATAGTTGTATTCATCTCCCTCTCCCACGGGAGAAAAGATTTCCCCTTGGGTATCGATATAGTAAAGCTCTCCCAATTGAATGATGGCCATCGGCTTTCTCTCTTCTATCTGAATCAATATCTTATCGGGAAAAACCTTCCCGACCCGAACCTGTTCAATCCAGGGATGGGTCTCCAATCGTTTGATAACTTCTTTCAACCTGACCGAGAAAAGATTGGGCATCCCCTCGATCACTGCGAGAGAGAGAAGGGTTTCTTTCGGAATCTTTCGACCTCCCTCCACCTCAATTTCCCTCACCCGAAAATGGGGATCCTCCAAGAGATGGACATAAACCCAATGGCCCACGAAAAGGAAAAAAAAGAGGATAAGGAGCTGAAGTGTTAGGTGGATCGTTTTTTTCAAGACCCTCAGAAATTTTTCTGCCCCTTTGTCTTCCCGTCTCCTTTTCGGCCGGAAAAACTTCCCATCTCGTACGGTAATCGTCTCTCCCATACTTGTAAGTGGATAGTGGAAGGTGGATAGTGGTTTTTTCAAAAATCCACATTCGACCTTCTACTTTCCGCTCTCCATTTTTAAAGATGCCCCCAGCAAAATGCGTTCCACTAAGTCTTCAAACGGAATGCCTGCGTAACGGGCTGCCATCGGCAAGAGACTCGTCTCGGTCATGCCGGGCATCGTGTTGACGTCGATCACAAACGGATTTTCGTTTTCGTCCGTCATCAGATCGACTCGCGCCACACCTGTACAACCCAGCTTTTGAAACGCTTTAAGGCTCATTTCCTGCGCATACAGGTACTTTTCTCTTGGAATTCGAGCGGGGAGGATGTATTGCGTCTCACCCTTTGTATATTTAGAGTGGTAATCGTAAAAACCGCTCTTCGGTGCGATCTCAATGACGGGTAGGGGAATGTTTTCAAGAATGCCGACGGTGATTTCCCTCCCTTTCATAAATTCCTCTATCAATATCTCCTCATCGTATTCTCCTGCCTTCGCTAGGGCAGGCCCTAGCTCTTCATCCTTTCGAACGATTGAAACACCGATTGTCGATCCTTCTCTGGCCGGTTTGACCACGACTGGCATGGGAAGGAAAATTCTTCCAGGCAGTTCTTTCTTTATCTCCTCTCGCTGAAAAACCTCATAGCGAGGCGTCGGAATCTTTTCACAAAGGAAGAATTTCTTGGACATGACTTTGTGCATGGCCAAAGCGCTGGCCAGAACGCCTGACCCGGTATAAGGAATCCTCATCAACTCCAACATCCCCTGAATGGTTCCATCTTCTCCAAATCTTCCATGAAGCGCCAAAAAGGCACATTCAATCTTTTCTTTGACCAATTTTTCCGCAATATCGTCCCCCACATCGATCGGGGTCACCGTATATCCCTTTTCGGTCAGAGCCTTCAAGATAGCCTTCCCTGTCTTTAAGGAAATCTCCCTCTCCTTGGAAAGGCCGCCCATCATCACAGCGACCCTCTTTTTCTTGAGGGATGATTCCTTCACTCTCCCACCACCTTCACCTCCCTTTCAAGGGAGATGCCCTTTTCTTCATAGATCTTCTTTTCAACGAATTCCATTAACCGGATCACCTCTTCGGCCTTGGCCTTTCCCAGATTGATGATAAAATTGGCATGACGCTCTGAAACCATCGCCCGACCTATCCGAAAGCCTTTCAGCCCCGCTTCTTCGATCCATTTTCCGGCCGGGCCTTCTCTGGGATTTTTAAAAATGGACCCCGCACTGGGATAGTCTAAGGGTTGCCTTCTCTTCCTCATCTCCGAATAAGATTTCACCCTTTCAAGAATTTCTTCCTTCTTTCCCATCTTCAGCTTAAATCGACCTTTGAGAATAATCCAAGACGGCGGAATCGCTAGCCCTCGATAAGAGAATCGAAGCCTCGAACGGGACTTCTCCGCAATTTCTCCGTCTTCCTTCATCAACGTCGCCGAGAGAAGGACATCCTTCAATTCCGCACCCCACGCTCCGGCATTCATCGCCAAGCCCCCTCCTACCGTCCCGGGAATGCCGATGAAGGGTTCGAGCCCTGTGAGCCCTTTCCGGATCGAGAATTGGACCAGCCGTTGCAGGGAGAGACCCGCTTCCGCGTCTACAACCTCTCCATCCATCTGTATCTTCCTCATTCCTTGGGTCAAACTGATTACCCATCCACGAACGCCTTTATCCCTCACCACTAAATTTGTTCCCTTCCCTAAAATCAAGAAGGGAATTTTTTTTCTCCTCGCGTACTGAACTACCTTTTCCAGCTCATCCACGTTCCCGGGAAACAAAAGGCTGTCCGCGGGACCTCCCACCTGCATCGACGTGAACTGTCTCATCGGCGCATCGAAAAGAATCTTTCCCTTGATCAGCCCCGACGCCCATTTTTTGTAGTCCCTTTGCATCATTCGATTGCGGATTGCAGATTGAGGATTGCGGCGCTAAAATTCGGAATGAAAAATCTAAAATGCAAAATTTCATATTCTGAAGTCCGCATTCCGAAGTCCGAATTCAAAGTCGGTTCACTAACTCCTCTGAAACCTGCCAGATGTCTCCTGCTCCCAGGGTGATCACCATATCCCCCGGAGAGATAATACGCAGGAGATGCTCGACGATCTCCTTCTTATCGGCTAAATAAGTCACGTCTTTATGACCGTACTCCCGAAGGCCCTCAAAGAGGGCTTTCGATTCCACGCCTTCTATCCGATCCTCTCCTGCCGGATAGATCTCTGTAAGAATTAGAACATCGGCGTCATAAAAAGCCGTAAGAAAATCCGTGAACAGGGCCTGGGTTCTCGTGTAGCGATGGGGCTGAAATACGGCGATGATCCTTTTCCCCCAGCCGGTCCGGGCTGCCTTTAGGGTGGCCATAATCTCCACAGGATGATGACCATAGTCATCCACAACAAGGACTCCCCTCTTCTCTCCTTTGATCTGAAACCGTCTCTGAATCCCGCTAAAATCGCGCAGCGTCTCCTGGACGACTCCGAAGGAAATATCGAGTTCAAAAGCTGTGGCTAAAGCGGCGAGGGCATTGTAGACATTGTGGAGCCCCGGCATCCGGAGGCTCAGTCTGCCAATCTCCTGACGCTGGCGAATTACATCAAAGGAGGTAGAGAGCCCTTCGAATACAATCTCTTTGGCCTGAAAGTCGGCCTGTGGGGTCAGCCCGTAAGTGGCGAATCGCTTCTTCAACCTCGGAAGAAGGCTCTGAATGTTTGGATGATCGAGACAGAGGACGGCAAGCCCGAAAAACGGAATCTTGTTCAAAAAACTGAGGAAAGTCTCTTTGATCTCGTCGATGCCTTTATAATAATCAAGATGTTCCGGATCGATGTTCGTCACTACGGCAATGGTGGGCATCAGTTTGAGAAAGGAGCCATCGCTCTCATCGGCTTCCGCCACCAGGAATTCACCCTGCCCCAGCCTTGCATTGCTACCGATGCTATTGAGCCGCCCACCAATCACAACGGTAGGATCGAGACCGCCCGCCGCCAGGAGGGTGGAAATGAGGGAGGTGGTTGTGGTCTTGCCATGGGTCCCTGCGACCGCAATCCCAATTTTCATTCGCATCAACTCTGCCAGCATCTCTGCCCTCGGAATCACGGGGATGAGCCTTTCTTCGGCAACCTCGACCTCAGGGTTTTGCGGCCGGATGGCTGAGGAAATGACTACCACGTCCGCCTCTTTCAGATTCTCTCTTCGGTGACCGTAGGAAATTTCGCACCCCAAAGACCGCAGTCTTCGGGTCACCTCTGTTTCCCTAATATCGGACCCGCTGATATGGTAACCGAGATTGAGCAACACCTCTGCAATCCCGCTCATACCGATTCCGCCGATGCCTACGAAATGAATATGTTGGATCTTTCCTCTTCGGTACATCTTCAGTCTCTATGTTTTTTGGGTTCTTTGGGTCTCTTGGGTTAACCTCATAAACTCAACAAACCCAAAGAACCCAATGAACCATGTTTTTCTTTTCCAACCAATGCATAACAGTGATCCACAATCTCCTCTGCCGCTCTCGGTCTGCCCAACCGACGAATTGCCTCTTCCATCCTGGCACGCTCCTCGGGATGCCCGTAAAGACGAAGGATGATCTGGGCGACTATCCCTCCCCTTAGCTCCCGATCCAAAATCATTCTGGCCGCGCCCAGATCGACCAATTTCTTGGCGTTGATTAATTGATGGTCATGAGCCGCATAAGGATACGGGATGAGGAGGGCAGCCTTTCCGCAGACTGCCAGCTCAGCTACGGTGCTCGCCCCTGATCTGCAGATCACCATGTCAGAGGTCTGGTAATAAGTGGCAAGGTCCCCGAAGAAAGGCCTGACCAATGCTTCGAACCCTTTTTCTCGGTACGCTTTTGACACGACATCGAAGTCTTCATCCCCTGTTTGATGAACGATTTTCAGGGAAGACCTGATTCCCAGAAGATGGTCCAGAGCTTCTACCATCGCCTGATTGATCCGGTGTGCCCCGGCACTTCCTCCAAAGATAAGCAGGGTAAAGCGATCGTTCTTCTTCATCGATCGCCCGTCTTCCCTTGAAAGAGCAAGGAATTCTTTCCTGATCGGGTTTCCGGTCACAAGGGTCTTCTTCTCAGGGAAATATTTCCTCGCCTCTTCGAAGGAGACGAAGATCCGTTGGCTGAACCACTTTAAAATTCGATTCGTCATTCCAGGCATCACGTTCTGTTCCTGGATGGCCCTCTTCTTCCCGAGAAGGAAGGCGGCCAAGAGAGTAGGCCCGGAGGCGTATCCTCCCACGCCCAATACGAGCTGGGGTTGAAACTCTTCTAAGATCGAACAAGCCTCGGAGATAGCCTTCGGTAAGCTCCAAATAGCCCTGCCCTTCTCCAGGAGTGATTTCCCCTGAATGGGCTTGGCTCGAATTGTTCTCAAAAGAAATTTGCCTCCTGGTAGAACTTTAGCTTCGATCCCTCTCTCGGTTCCAATGAATAGAACTTCATTCCCTTTCTCTCTTGCAACGAAGGCCTCTGCAATCGCCATACCCGGGAAAAGATGCCCTCCTGTACCTCCTCCAGCGATCACACACCTCATCGTCTTTCCACACGGGTCGAAAGGTGAAAGAGTATCCCCATCCCCGCTAAATTGGCGATCAACGAAGTCCCCCCGTAACTGATGAAGGGAAGCGTCAACCCTTTTGTCGGTAGGAGTCCCAGGACCACTCCCATATTGATCACGGCTTGAAGGGAGACGATCAAAGTGATCCCCAACGCCAAATAGACACCGAACCGATCCTCCAGGGAAAGCGCGATCTGAATCCCTCTGAGGGTCAGAATGAAAAAGAGGAGCACAACCACCGTTGCACCCACCAGGCCTAACTCCTCCCCGACGACTGAAAAGATGAAGTCTGTGTGGGGAGCGGGAAGGAAGAAGAGTTTCTGTCTTCCTTCTCCCAGCCCCAATCCGAACAGGCCCCCAGAGCCGAAGGAGAGAAAGGACTGAATAATTTGAAAACCTGCACCGCTGGGGTCTTCCCAGGGCCGGATGAAACTCATCAGCCTCTTATAACGATATCCCACGTTCATCAAAAGAGCGTAGGCGACCGGAATGGCGATCAAAAAGGCACCCGCCATGTAGATCACCCTGGCACCGCCGATGAAGAGAAGGAGGAAGACCATCACGGTGAGAAGAAAAGCTGCCCCAAAATCGGGTTCCTTCATCACCAGAGCGATGACGAGGCCGGAGAGGAGAACCGGGGGAAGGAACCCAAAAGAGAAGCTCCGAATCTTCTCCTCTTTCTTAGCCAAGAGGTACGCAAGAAAGATCACCAAACCCAGCTTGGCAAACTCCGAAGGTTGAAAGGAGAAGGACAGAATCTTCAGCCAGCGCATCGCCCCACCGGTTCGGTGTCCGATCCCCGGAACCAACACGACCATCAAGAGAAGAACGGAAAAGATGAGAATGGGATAAGCAAACCGCTTCAGAATTTCGTAAGGGAAAAACATCATGACGAGCATCAGAACGAAACCCACCGCTGCATAAAGGGCTTGCCTCCTTAGAAAATAGTAAGGGTCTCCGAAGCGATCCCCGGCGATGATCGCACTGGTGCTGTAGACCATTACAATCCCGATCCCCACGAGGGCAAGGACTGTAAACAACAGGATAATATCCAACCTCTTTCTACTCTTCATCGTTCCATTTCAAATTTTAGATTTCAGATTTTAGATCTCGGGCCTTTCCAATTTGCAATTTGCGATCTGCGATTTGCAATTAAAGGTGTTTGACAGCCTCCTTAAAAACCTTCCCTCTCTCCTTATAGTCCTTGAACATATCAAAGCTCGAACAGGCCGGTGAGAGAAGAACTACCTCCCCCGCTTTGGCCTTTTGATGAGCGAGGCGCACGGCTTCTTCCATAGTCTTCGCTATAGCCGTATCGGTCAATCGTCCAAGCTCGCGGTTCATCCTCTCCCTGGCCTCTCCGATCAAGATCAAATGTTTGACCCGTTTCTGAATCAATTCCCCGAGAGGACTTAAATCCCCGTTTTTATCCTTCCCTCCCGCAATCAGGATCACCGGCTCTGAGAAACTCTGAAGAGATTTGACCACTGAACCGACATTCGTTCCTTTGGAGTCATTGTAGAAGCGAACCCCTCCGACCTCCCGGACAAATTCGAGGCGGTGCTCGAGACCTTCAAACCGATTGAGGATAGCCTGGACCGCTTTTTTCGAACAACCGAAGCTCCTGGCCGTGGTGACGGCTGCCATCATATTCTCCACATTGTGGATCCCCTTCAAGGGCGCTTTGGCTAAGGAATATCTTTCTCTTTTTCCTCCAAGCCTGAGGAAGATCGATTGGCCATCGGAGAATGCGCCTTCGTCAGACTTCTCGCTCAGGCTGAAAAAAAGTTTTCTCGCTCTCAACCCGTCTCCAAACTGCATCACAATAGGATCATCCCTGTTCAGAACAGCCAGATCCCCGGAGTTCTGATTCCCAAAGATCCTCACCTTCGCCTTGATATAGTCCGTGTAACTGGGATAACGGTCCAGATGATCCTCCGTAATATTGAGAAGCACAGAGATGCAGGGACGAAAATCCTCAATGGCCTCTAATTGAAAGCTGGAGATCTCAACCACCAACACTTCCCAGCGATCTCTTCCATTTGCAAAAAGGACCAGTGGCTCTCCGACATTGCCTCCCACCCCGACTTTTTTCCCATCCTCTTTCAGCATCTCGCCAATCAATACCGTGGTCGTTGTCTTTCCGTTGGTTCCCGTGACCGAGATGATGGGGACCTGGATGAAATGGTAAGCGAGCTCAATTTCGCTGATCACCCGAACTTTTCTCTCAAGGGCCCTCCGGATGGGCTCGATGCCCAGGTCCACACCTGGGCTCACCACAATCATATCCTGTTTGAGAAAGGTCTCCGCTCGATGCCCTCCCCATTCTGTGGAGATGTTCACACCCTTCAATTCCTGAGCAACCTCCTTCATCTCCTCTTCCAGCTTCATCTCTGTCGTGGAGACAATAGAACCTTTTGACCTAAGGAATTTTGCTGTCGCTATTCCCGTTCGGGCCATGCCCACCACCAATACTCGTTTGCCTTTGAGATCCATAAACACCGTTTTCCGTGTCCGTGTCTCGTGTCCGTAATTCTTAACTCATCACTCCAAACTCTTAACTCTCGGTTATCTCAACTTCAATGTGCTGATCGCGACCAGCCCGAGAATAATGGCAATGATCCAGAATCGAACGATGATCTTCGGTTCAGCCCAGCCCTTCAGCTCAAAATGGTGGTGAATGGGTGCCATCCTGAAGACCCGCTTCTTCCGAACCTGATAAGAAACGACCTGGATGATGACGGAAAGCGCCTCGATCACAAAAATCCCGCCCACAATGACTAAGAGGAATTCTTGTTTTGTGATCACCGCAATCGTTCCAAGGGCTGCCCCCAGGGATAAAGAACCCACGTCACCCATAAAAACCTGAGCTGGGTAGGTGTTGAACCAGAGGAACCCCAGGCCTGAGCCGACCAGGGCCCCGCATAAAACAGTCAATTCTCCGCTCCCTTTAACAAAAGGAATTTGGAGATAGCCGGCGAATTTGAAGTTTCCCGCAAGATAGCAGAAGAGCATAAAGGTAGCGCTGGCGATGAGCACGGGGCCAATGGCCAGCCCATCCAACCCATCGGTCAGGTTGACCGCATTCGCTGAACCGACGATGACGAACATCGCGAATAGAATGTACCAATTCCCAAGGTCCGGCATCACCTTCTTAAAGAAAGGAAAGATTAACCTGGAATCGTGGTCAATCGTGTTGAACAGGATAAAGCTGACCACAAGGCCTATGGCCACCTGAATAGGAAACTTGTATCGAGCTCGAATGCCGATGCCTTTCTTATCCCTGAGCTTTTTATAGTCATCCCAAAATCCGAGAAGGCCGAACGCCAACGTGGTCACCAAAACGATCCAGACGTAGGGATTCGTAAGGTCGGACCAGAAGAGGGTTGGAATAAGAATGGCGGCCAGGATAAGGCTCCCCCCCATGGTAGGAGTCCCGTTCTTAGCCAGGTGTCGAGAGGGAACATCCTCCCTCACCACCTGTCGAACCTGAAAGACCGTCAATTTTTTGATCAACCAGGGCCCGATGATAAAACTGATCAGAAGGGCCGTTAGAATCGAACAGATGGTCCTGAAGGTGATATACCGGAAGACATTGAAGAAGGAAAACAACTCATGAAGAGGATAGAGGAGATGATACAGCATGCTTTAGACCCTCCCCCCCGCCAGGCCCGCAACGATCTCTTCCATTGCCATCCTCCTCGAACCTTTGACCAATATCCAATCCCCGTTCTGAATCATCTGCCTCAGCAGGGAGACGGCCTCTGAATGGCTTTCTACAATCCTTGCCTTTCCCGCTGGAAGCCCATGACGAATCGCTGACTCCACGACTACGGATGCTTGCTTTCCCATGGCGAGGAGGAAGTCGATCGAGAGTTCACTCACCCTTTTTCCTATTTGTTCGTGAGCTTCCTTCGTAAGCCTTCCCAGTTCCAACATATCCCCCAGCACCGCGATAGCCCTTCCCATCCCCTTGGCCTCTGCAAGGGTCTCGAGGGCAGCCCCCGTCGAGTGAGGATTGGCATTGTACACGTCATTGATCAGGGTCTCTCCCCCTTTGAGACGAACAACCTCCATCCTCATGGGGAAGGGTTGAAAATTTTCCAGGGCCTCCCTGGCCCGGCTCACCTCCACCCCCAAGAGGCAGGCGACAGCGATGGCGGAGAGAGCATTCGGAACGAAATGCCTTCCCAACAGCCGGAGATGAATCTCCATCGCCTCCCCTTCCAAAATCAAAGTGAAAGAGGTTCCTCCCGCTCCATGAAGCCGAATCTCTTTAGCCATGACGTCTGCAGGATGTACGATCCCAAACGTAATCTTTTGACCAGGGTAATCCGCTGCCAGATCCACCACTCGTAGATCATCCTGATTCACCAATAGGGTTCCGTCCCTTCTCATCCCCCGGAAGAGTTCTCCCTTCTCTTCCCCTAGTCTCTCCAGACTTCCCATGCCTTCGAGATGAACGGACTGGATGTTAGTGATCAATCCCACATCGGGTTCTGCGATCTCGGTCAGCCTTCGGATTTCACCCAGCACATTCATGCCCATCTCGAGGACAACGACCCTTTCCTTCTCAGTGAGCGTGAGGAGGGTTAGCGGAACCCCAATAAGGTTGTTCAAATTTCCTTTTGTCTTGAGAACGGGAAAAGTCGTCTCAAGGCATGCAGCCATCATTTCTTTCGTCGTTGTCTTACCGTTGCTTCCTGTCAGCGCCACGAGCGGAGTATTGTATTTGTGTCTCCAATCCCGAGCCATGTTTCCTAAAGCCGAGAGGGTATCGTCCACCGCGATCACCGCTCTGGACCGATAACCGTTCCACCGAATGTCTCCTACCTTCTCTTTCTCGATCAGCACTCCCCCTGCCTTTTTTCTCAGTGCTTCCAAGGCATAGTGATGGCCGTCAAAGCGGGGCCCTTTCAAGGCGATAAAAAGTTCTCCTTCGGCCACCGTTCTCGAATCCGTGGAAATCCCTTGAAAGGAGGCGTCCCCCTTCCCCTGTAAGAGTTTCCCTCCTGTGGCCTTCAGAACTTCTTCAACCGTAAGGATCACCTTTCCTCCAGGGCCTTTTTGGCCTCGACGCGGTCATCAAAGGGAAATTTCTTCTTTCCGATAATCTGATAATCCTCATGTCCTTTCCCAGCAATGACTACCGTATCCGAAGGGAGGGCCAATCGGATCGCTGTCCGAATCGCTTCCCTTCGATCCGGAACTCTTAGATATCCCCTTTTCGATCTCCATAACTTGATTTCTTCTTGGTCCCACTCTTTTAGATGAAGAGATTTCAGCCCCTTTTCCACCTCATCCAAGATGACCAAAGGGTTTTCTGTCCTTGGATTGTCCGAAGTAAGAATCGCAAGATCGCTATACCTCCCCGCCACTTCGCCCATCAATGGGCGCTTTGTCCGATCCCGGTCTCCACCGCACCCAAAGACAGTGATCATCTTCCCCTTATTCTGATTTCCCCCCTCTAAGATATTCTTCAGGCCCAACAGAACCCGTTCCAACGCATCGTGGGTGTGTGCATAGTCAATAATCACATGGATGCCCCTCTTATTCTCAACCTTCTCGAATCTTCCTGAAACGCCTTCTAATTCCTCTACCCCTTCTTTTAAGATTTCTAACGGGACCTCCATCGCCGTTCCCACCGCCACAGCCGCCAGGATGTTATAGAGATTGAAGTCCCCCGTTAGTTTCGAGTGGATCGAAAGATCACCCCTTGGGGTTTTGATCCGACAGGAAAGGCCCTCAAAAGAGGAAGTCAGTCGATCCGCCGTCACATCGCAGGAAGGGGTTAATCCATAACGGATGATGGGAAGGTCAATCCCCTTGACCATCTCCCTCCCTCTGGGGTCGTCATGATTCGTCACTGCAAACCGTCCTTCCTTAAGGCTCTTTATCAAATGATCCGAGAAAAGTCTCTTCTTGCTTTCAAAATATCGTTCTAGGGTCTTATGATAATCGAGATGTTCGGAGGTCAGGTTCGTAAACACCACGCCATCAAATTGGCACCCCAAAACGCGACTCAGGTCGATCCCATGGGACGAAACTTCCATAATCACATGAGAGGTCCCCTCCCTGACCATCTCCCAAAGGATTCTTTGCAGATCCAAGGACTCTGGCGTCGTGTTGAGAGCAGGCGTTGTCTTTTGCCCGAACCGATAATTGATCGTTCCAATGACACCTACGTTCCAACCGGCCTTTTTAAAAATGGACTCTAAGAGATACGTCGTGGTGGTCTTTCCATTTGTTCCAGTGATACCGATGAGAATGACCTTGGACGAAGGATCACCATAAAAGTTGGAAGAAATCTTTGCCAGGGCCCGGCGACTGTCGGGAACTAAAACCATGGTCCGGTTGGAGACTTTTTGTTCCTCTTCCAAGACAACAGCCTCTGCCCCCCTCTCGATCGCCTCTTTGACAAATTGATGTCCGTCTGCCTCGGCCCCCCGAATGGCCGCAAAAAGGAAATCCTCTCTCACCTGTTTCGAATGGTAAGCAATCCCGTTGATCTCTTTCCGGAGATCTCCGGCGATCTTCTTGATTTCAACACCTTCTATTAGTCTCGCTAATTCCATCTTCTAAACGCGCTGCGCGATGCCGTATGCGATTCTTTAATTAAGATGGGGATCGAAACTTTAAGAAACAGATATCGCCTTTCTCGACCACTGCCCCGGGCTTGGGAGTCTGCTCGACGACCTTCCCATTCCCTGAGACCTTAATGATTACTCCCCTCCCTTCCATACGGCTCATGGCATTCCGCATGGATAACCCGGTGAGGTCCGGCATCACAACCGTCCCTGCTCCCTTACCCACCTTGATCCCATCGATGGTGGGTTGGGTCCCAGACGCCTCTTTTCTAGGAGCGGAATCGAGTTCGTTCTTCACAACCACCGTCCCCCTCGGAGCCACCTGAAGGTAAGGAAGAACCTTTTCCATAATTGCTTTAAATATCGGAGCAGCGACCACTCCTCCGTAGTTGCCTCCCTGGGGCTCATCAACAACGATTAAGAGCGCGATCCTAGGGGCCTCGGCAGGGGCAAATCCCATAAAGCTGCTGGTATATCGATCCTCAGAGTACCCGCCCAATAAAGAATCGACCTTCTGCGCTGTTCCAGTCTTCCCGGCCACCTCATACCCTGCGGGCACTGCCCCTTCCCCTGTCCCCCCTTTCTCCGTCGTCGCCTTGAGGAGCCACGTCACCTTCTTTGCCGTTTCTTCTGAAATGACCTTCCTGACAGTCTTCGGCTGAAAAGATTGGACGACTTCCCCTTTCTCATTCAGAACCTTCTCTACAACATAAGGCCTCATCAGGAATCCGCCGTTGGCAATGGCTGACAGGGCGGTCACCAATTGAATTCCCGTCACTGAAATTCCCTGGCCAAAGGAGATGGTGTCCAACGCGACGGGAGGCCAATATCTTGGATGGTGGACAATTCCTTTCCCTTCTCCGGGAAGATTGATCCAAGTCTTTTCACCGAACCCGAAAGCGCCGATATATCGGTAGAAACGCTCTCTTCCCATCTTCTCGCCCACCTTTGATGCCCCGATGTTACTCGATACCTTGAGAATTTGTTGAAAGGTAAGCCACCCATGTCTGGAGGTATCATGGATCGTTCGATCATGAACCGTGTAGGAGCCATTCTCACAAAAAAAGGAATCGGAGGGCCGAACCACCTGCTCCTCCAAGGCCGCCGCCGCAAGAAAGACTTTAAAGAGAGAACCGGGTTCAAAGATATCGGAAACAGCCCCGTTCCTCCAACTCTTGGAGCGGTACTGGATGAACTGGTTTGGATTGAAAGTGGGGTAGGAAGCCATGGCCAGGATCTTTCCGGTCGACGGCTCCATGACAATGGCCATGCCTCCCTTTGCGCCCCATCTTTCAACACCTCGATCCAACTCCGTCTCGGTGATATGCTGCATGGGTTTGTCGATGGTCAGGACGATATTACGGTAATGATCCTCTTTTTCAAAGGGTACCGTGCCTATCGCAATCTCCCGGCCCAAGGCGTCCCTGGCGGCATTCCACACTTGGTTCTCTCCG
>DASPPQ010000006.1:0-2162 GCA_035625415.1 Thermodesulfobacteriota bacterium | reverse complement strand
AGTGTTGAATTGGGCAATAATGCGTCTCAAGTTGAGCTTTACCTGCAAGGTTCTGGATTATAAATACGAAAACTATAAGGTTGAGTTTTTTACCAAGGAGAACAAATTAATGATGCCAGTTCAAATTCCTGAGGAATGGATTAAGGGCAGTCACCCGGGTGAGGAACGTCTTGACGACAGACTAAAAGCCCTATTGGGAAATCTGGCAAATTATTAACGAATAGTGAAGCGGGAAATCGGGCCCGGCCTTTGAATAACCGCCAGCCTGCCTGTTGCAACGGTTTTTGGCCGTTTGCCAAACCCTCCATTCTGTCATCATACACGACAGAAATGATGGTTCTATTCTTCATCGCATTAAGCTCGTCAAGGTCTTCCTTATTTTTTTGGCGCATCCATCGGTATATGATATATAATGGTTCCAAAGGGGAGATTTTTTAATGAAAAACCTATTGATTCCTATTGGCCTGATTCTTATTAGTCTCCAACTTCCCTTTGGCAATTTCAACCCGAAGGAACCCGAGGAGGATAAGACACCGGTCAAGGGCTGGTGGATGGTCTCCTACTTCGCTGTCCCTCCCACTCAATATTCTAGGGCTGGAAAAGGGATCATCAAAGCGGAGAGCCTAGGGAGTCGATCCTCTCTTTTTAGGGAAGTAGGAGAAAAAGAGAAAAACTTCCGGGTCCTCTCCTGGAGATGGAAGATATCGAACGTGGTTCGTTCTGCCATTGAAACGAGAAAAGATCGATTTGACGTAGCAGCTCGGGTGATGGTCGTCTTTGGAAAAGAAAAGGGGTTCAAGATCGTGGAGGGGGGGGAACCTTCAGGATTCAGAATCGAATATATTTGGGCGAGCCATCTGCCCAAAGGTCACCTCTTTGATCATCCTGGAGAGAAATACTGCAGGGTTCTGGTGCTGGAGTCCGGGGAAGGGAAGACAGGACAGTGGGTTTATGAGAAAAGGAACGTTTATGAGGATTATATAACGGCCTTTGGAACAGAATCTCCCGGCGTGTTGGCCATTGGGATTCAAACCGATACAGACCATAGTAACGAGAAGGTTACTGCTTTTTATTCTGATCCAACCCTAAAGAGAAAATAGAAGAGAGGATTGGAATCAACAATAACCTTTCAAAGGAGGGAGCCATGCAAATTTTAATACTTTATTACTCTAAAGGAGGGAACACACGAAAGGTGGCAGAACGAATTGCAGAGGGAATTGAATCCGTTTCTGGCGTCCGAGCCCTATTAAGATCAACTCAAGAAGTGAAGAAGGAAGATTTTGTTGATTCCGCTGGTGTCATCGCGGGCTCACCGGTCTACTTCGGGGTAATGGCCTGGGATTTGAAGCGCGTCTTTGATGAATACGTGATCATCCGTAGGAAGATGGAAAACAAGGTGGGAGCTGCTTTTGCCACTTCGGGAGATCCATCCGGCGGGAAGGAGACCACGATGATGTCCATCGTTCAATGTTTGCTCATCTACGGCATGATCGTTGTGGGAGACCCCATGGATGCGACAGGGCATTACGGCGTGGCTTGTGTGGGTACTCCGGATGAAAGAACGAACGAAAATGCTCGAAAATTGGGAAGGCGGGTGGCCGAACTCTGTAAGAAATTAGGCTTGTAACGCGATCCCCGCCTCTTTGCCAAAGAGGAGCTGCGAAAAAAATTAAGTCCGACAATTCCACACCATTACGGGAGATAGAGGATTTGACGCTATCCTGGATTGCGATAGCGGAAACTTTCCGACCTTAAAACCGGGGACTGACAAGAGTTCTTCCGTTCGTTCTGGCTGATCTTGACCGCTAGTGTAGTGCGTCCAATACTTCTTTACACAAGTTCAGAAGGTATCATTCCTGCAAAAGCAGGAATCCAGTTGAAATCATTGGATTCCCCCGTGTCGAGCACGGGGCAAGCTTGGTCAAGCCCGGAATGACATTCAAAGTGAAGGGACTTCTGACGCATTACACTAGATATGAAACTTGTGGATGAGCTTCTTCTCCGTCTCTCCCTCAATCGTTGCCTCAACCTCCACATAGGGTTCTAAGCCTGAGCCCTCCAATTTATTCTTGAGCAATTCATCGATCTGAAAAACCCCTGCCGAGTTGCTCATGAGGATCGCAATCCGGATAGGTTTCAGTTCACCTTTCTCAATCTTGATT
>DASPPQ010000005.1:0-9421 GCA_035625415.1 Thermodesulfobacteriota bacterium | reverse complement strand
TTGGTCTTATGACGTTTTGGGGACTTATTTTTGGGTTTTCTGGGCAATGGTGGATAGAGGTATTTTAATTACTGAAACGGCCAAACAGAATGCCGGGCTGATTGAAAATACAGTTCCTGCTGAAGGGAGTGTATATCAAGTGGCAGAAGGAGGAAGAAATGCATAAATTGATGTCGTTTGGTACCTTCATAATCTTATTGCTGATAGCTTTCGGTTCTATTGCTTCAAGCAGCGCAGGAGAAATTTATTATGTCTCCCCAACTGGATCTGACGGGAATAGCGGATCTCAAAATAGCCCCTGGGCTACTGTCCAGTATGCTGGAGAAAAAGCAAAGCCCGGTGATACCATTCTTGTACGTGGCGGTACATATCAAGAGGGCGAAGTTTGGCTCAGAGCCAAATTTGGACATTGTGGGGCTCCAGGGAAAATGCTGACCATTAAGGCATATCCCAAAGAGGTTCCCGTCTTCGTCAATAGTAGAAGACCGTTTATCATCGCTTGTAATTATATTCGCGTTGAAGGATTGCATTTTAAGAACGGAAAATCCATCGGCGCTGGGGGTAATACCGTGCAAATTGTTAATAATACCTTTACCGGCTCAGGATATGGGTGGGCTCCAGTCGAGGTTGGTGGTACTAATATTCTGGTGGAAGGAAATACGTGCGATATCGAAGGTAATACCGTGGGGACTCAAGGCCACTGTTACTATGTTCACCACGGCTCCAATATTGTCGTCAGGAATAACATGGCAAAAGGTATGACCGGCTATGGCATTCATGTTTTTGATCAACGGCGGAGTGAAGACCCTCCGGGATTCGAACGGCTTATAAAGAATGTGATTATTGAAGGGAATGTGGTCTCACATTCCCAACAGCGCTCAGGAATCATCCTCTCCGCGTACGACCATGCGCGCATTGAAGACGTTATCGTGAGGAACAATGTGGCATTTGACAACCGCGATTCGGGAATATACATCCCAGGAATTGTGTCGGGTGTAAAGGTGTACAATAACACGCTGTTGGGCAACGGGGGGACAGCACTTTTGATCTACGGTAAGACAGGCGATGTCACTAACGTGGAAATCAAAAACAATATCTTTGACCTCACTCATAGTAATTCAAATGCATGTCATGTATTCAATAAAGAGAAGAACAGTTCTCTGGTCCTTCAGAATAATCTCTATTGGCCGAAGCCGCTTCGCTTAGAGAAGGTGTCTGACTCGTCCCCAGTGATCGGAGATCCGCGTTTTGTGAATCCCGGGGGGAAAGACTTTCATCTTCTTCCGGGATCAGCGGCGATCGATAAAGGGATTCCCTTGGCCGAAGTATCATTCGATAAGGACGGAATCAAGCGGCCACAAGGCACTGCGCCCGATCTTGGTGCGTTTGAATTCCATTAGACAATACGCTCTCTGCATTGTTGGCTATCAGTAGACCCATCCGATGAGTTCACAGACGCCGCAGATATCGGTTTTGATCCCGTGCCGGAACGAAGCCAAGCATATCGAACAATGTCTGGCCAATATTTACGGGTTTGAGCCTCCACCCGAAGGATTCGAGGTCATTGTCATTGACGGCATGAGCAACGATGGGACGCGCGATATCCTGTCCCGGCTCCAGAAACGCTATCCTAATCTGATCGTTCTTGACAATGTGCGGCGAACCGTGCCCTACGGCATGAATATGGGGATGCAACATGCAAAAGGAGAATATATCGTCAGAGCAGACGTCAGGTGCATTCACCCAAGAAGTTACCTTTGCGATTTACTTGAACTGAGTAAAAGGACGGGAGCGGACAATGTCGGGGGCGTTTTGGTGCCGGTGTCGGGCGAGACCTACGTGCAGAAGAGTATCGCCCTGGCCTACAAGAGCCGCATTGCCATGGGTGGGGCGCTGCGTGACCGTGGAGATTTCGTCGGTGAAACAGACACGGTGTATGGAGGATGCTTCAAACGGCAGCGGCTGTTAGAGATTGGCATGTATGACGAAGAGATGGTGAGAAATCAAGATGATGAATTGTCATTCCGATTGAGAGAAAGAGGGGGGAAGATCATCCAAGACGGCAGGATCAAGGTCCGATATTGGCCAAGGAGATTTTATTGGCAACTTTTCAAGCAGTTTCTCCAATACGGTTATTGGAAGATTCCCGTCATCAAAAAACATCCGCAGCAAGCATCGCCAAGGCATTTTCTTCCGGCGGGGCTTGTTTTGGGTTTGACGGCTCTGGCTGTTGCAAGCTTTGCCGATTGGCGTTCTCTTCTAGGTTTAGCAATCTATTCGGGAAGCTATTTGTTCTCAGTCGGACTTGAATCATTTAGGCTCTTGCGAAAAGGGTCGCTTTGGCTCTGGCCCGGTGTATTGGCTTCTATAATCTTAATTCATATAAGCTTTGGAATCGGATTTATTGTGAGTTTAATCTGTAGATGTGTCAAGATTAAACCAAAGTATTTCGAGACCCTGAGCAGATGAAAGGAGAGTAGGAATGCAAGAGCATGATTTTCTCCAGTATTCAGTGCCCTTGATTGAAGAGGATGAAATCAAGGAGGTCGTTCAGACCCTGAGGTCTGGATGGATTACGACTGGACCCAAAGTAAGAGAATTTGAGACTGAATTTGGAAAATACATTGGATGTAAACATGCTATTAGCGTAAATTCATGCACTGCTGCCCTTCACTTGGCATTGGAGGCCATAGGAGTCAAGGAAGAGGATGAGGTCATCACATCTCCGATGACTTTCGCGTCGACAGCAGAAGTTATCCGCTACTTCAAGGCAAAACCTCTCTTTATTGATATTGAAAGCGACTCTATGAATATTGACGTAGATAAGCTTAAAGAGATGATTGAGAGGAAAAAGAAGGATGGAACCCTGGGGAGAGTGAAGGGGATTATCCCTGTGCATTATGGAGGCTATCCTTGTCAAATGGACGTGATTACGCGAGTTGCTCGTGAAAACTCAATGACGGTGGTTGAAGACGCGGCCCATGCTTTTCCGTGCTTCTATAAGGGGAAAGTAATAGGAACAATTGGGGATATGACATGCTTCAGTTTTTATGCAACCAAATGCATAACGACTGGGGAAGGGGGTATGATCACTACGGATAATGACGAATGGGCCGAACGAATACGCATCATGAGGCTCCATGGGATAAGCAAGGATGCTTGGAAGCGGTACACCTCTGAGGGAAACTGGTACTATGAGATTCTTGCTCCTGGCTACAAGTACAATCTCACCGATCCCGCAGCTGCTTTGGGCGTTACCCAGTTGAGGAAAGCGAACCGTATGTGGGAACGGCGCAAGGCGATCGCTTCCTATTACACGAATGCTTTTAAGGAAATGAGTGAAATCGAAACTCCCTTGGCAAACGACGTATGGGAGCCAGATAATGGCACAAAACATAGCTGGCATCTGTATGCTCTTAAGCTGAATGAAGAATATCTTTCGATTAAAAGGGATCGTTTTATAGAAGAACTGAAGGGCAGAGGAATTGGGACGTCCGTTCATTTCATCCCTCTTCACATTCACCCATACTACCGGGAAACATACGGTTATAAACCGGAAGACTTTCCCGTCGCTTACGAGACTTACAAGAGGATCATATCCCTTCCGATTTATGCAAAGATGAGCGATGGGGATGCCCAGAGAGTCGTTGAAGCGGTAAAGGACATTGTAACTTTATACAGGAAAGCGGGAAGGTAACCGTGAAGCGGGCATTTGATATCGTTGTTTCTTCTGTTGGGCTGCTATTGCTCCTGCCTTTTTTCGTGGTACTGGCAATCGTGATCAAAATAGGCGATCCCGGCCCGGTTTTTTTCGGACAAAAGAGAATTGGCAAAGACTTTAGACCTTTTTTCATTTACAAATTTAGAACGATGGTTAAGAACGCAGAACAAAAGGGTTCCAAACTTACTGCTGGCGGGGACCGGAGGATAACAAGGCTGGGGAAGATTTTGAGGGCACTAAAAATTGATGAACTTCCCCAACTGTTGAATGTCTTAAAAGGAGAAATGAGTTTAGTCGGGGTTCGGCCCGAAGTCGAGGAGTACGTTGCGTTGTATAAGAAGGAGTACGCGGAAATACTAAAAACGAGGCCGGGGATCACCGATGTTTGCTCTATCACTTTCAGGAACGAAGAAGAGCTCTTAGGACGGCAGAGTGATCCAGAATGGTACTACGCTCATGTACTGCTGCCCAAAAAGATAAGACTTGGGCAAGAATATGTGTCAAACGCCTCTTTTTTTTACGATATCAAGTTGGTTTTCAAGACCTTTTATGCGATCATTTTTTCCCCCCCATTATCCAGAGACATTCTTTAACTGAACTGCTACGAATTCTGATGCATATTTTACAGCTCATTAGCAGCACTGGCTTGTTTGGAGCAGAGCGAATGTTGATTGAGCTATCCAAGGGTCTGCAGGCAATGGATGGCTGCAAATGTACTGTTGGTGTCATCAGAAATTCTCAAAATCCAAATGTGGAGGTTTCAGAGGAAGCCAAGAAGGAGGGGCTCAGGACAGCGATCTTCCCGTGCCGGAATAGGTTTGATCTGCAAACGATCTTTCAAATCCGGAAGTTTCTACGGGAGTCAAAGGTGAATCTTATCCATTGTCACGGTTATAAAGCAAATTTCTATGGGTTGTTTGCTTCCAGAGGTAAGATCCCTGCGGTAACGACCCATCATAATTGGCTGAGGTGGCACTGGAGGCTCGGTCTTTACTGTTTGTTGGACAGCTTATGGATACGTTATTTTGATCGAGTCATTACGGTATCTGAGAAAAATATAGAGGAACTGCTGAGGTATAGAATCCCGAAAGCTAAGATTCGGGTCATTGATAACGGCATCGACATGGACCGGTTCAACAGAGAGATACAAGCCGGAGCGATCAAGAAAGAACTCGGACTTCTTGAGAATTCAAAGGTTGTCGGGACAATCGGTAGATTAGGGGATGAAAAGGGACAAATTTACTTGTTACAAGCGGCAAGAGGAGTTGTAGAGAAAGAAAAATCCGTGAGATTTCTAATCGTGGGAGATGGGCCTTTGAGGGAGTATTTAAAGGAGGAGACCGCAAAACTGGGTATTGCCGACAGTGTTACCTTTACCGGCTACAGACAGGATATTCCGGAACTGCTTTCCGCCATGGATCTCTTTATATTACCGTCGATTAAAGAAGCTCTTCCCATGGTTCTCCTGGAGGCATTGGCAGCACGAAAGGCTGTGATTGCAACAAGAGTTGGTGCAATTCCGAAGGTCGTCAATAACGAAAACGGGATAATGGTTGATCCGGGGGATGCTGCTGGGTTGCAGGATGCAATACTCAGTTTATTGGCGAATGCAGAGAAAAGGCGGGGATATGCATCTGCCGGCTACGACACCGTAAAAACCCACTTTTCATTAGAACGGATGAGATCGGAATATATTGATCTCTACCATGAACTCCTCCGAGATAGGGTGTTATCGTGAAGAAATATCATCATGCAAAAATACCCATACTCCTTTATCATGCACTGTTTGAAGGGAGAGCTCATGCAGAAAAGTATGCCATCGCCATGGACACATTTAACCAGCATATCAACTATCTTTCCGAGAAGGGGTTTGAAAGCATTTCCTTTAATGCGTTTCTGGATGGATTCCAACCTGATCCCCAAAAAAAATACATCATCATTGCATTCGATGACGGAAATGACAGCGATTATTCAATGGCCTTCCGCATTTTAAAGAGACACGGTTTTGTCGCGACTTTCTTCGTAACAGTCGGCAGGATAGGAGCTCGTCATTATTTGGATTGGGATCATCTGAAAGAAATGGTTGACGGCAACATGTCCATACAATCACACAGTTTGAACCATCTGTTTCTTTCGGACCTGAGTGATGATAACCTACAGAAGGAGCTAGCCGAATCGAAAAAAATTCTTGAAGACAAATTTTCATTACCCGTTCATTTTATTTCATTGCCGGGGGGCTTTTATTCCAGGCGGGTGTTGAAGGCAGTGCAAGGTGCCGGGTATAAGGGGGTTGCAACGTCGGGTCCGGGCTTGAATCGCTTGGGAGCTTTAGAGGAAGAATTTAAATTGTACAGGAGATTTTTGATAACAAGAAAGATCGGTATGGATGGTTTCCACGAAATCGTGCATGCTCGTTTGCTTTTTAATGCAAAAAGCCAAGTGGTATACCAGCTAAAATCTATGGCCAAAAAAGTCCTTGGAAGCAGAGGGTATTATATGATTTGGTCGAAGTGGTTCAAATATGAAAGGTAATGCAGGAACAGCAATGCAGAATAGGAAAGTCTTTTTCATACCGAAAAATCACGAATATGTGAGAAAACTTAAACAGCACCTCGAAGAAAATGGGGTGAGCGTCGTACTCCTCAAGCCCTTTCATTATTCATCTTTCACAAATCTTCTTAAAATTGTTTATTTCAGATTAAAGGGTTACCGAATTATCCATGTACATTGGCTTTATATATTTCCTTTTGGGTTTATGATGAAGGGGTTTTACTATTTTTGTAAAGGCCTCGGCATAAAGGTCGTTTGGGAAATGCATAACATCCTTCCCCATGGTTATGCGGAAAACGACAAAAACAATTGTCGATGGTTTTATGAGAAAGTAGACGCAATCATATTCCATAGTAGGCATGATATACGGAGGGCCAAAGATCTTTTGGAAACCAACACGGACAAGGTCCACACTATAATACCGCACGGGAATTTCAACGAGTCGTATGAAAATACAATTTCGAAGGAAGAAGCGCGAAAACATCTCAATATCCCGGATGACAGCAGGACCCTTCTTTGTTTCGGTTTTATTAGAAAAAACCGTGGGTATGAATATTTGATAGAAGCTGTAAAGGATATGAAGAGCACCTACGTTGTGATTGCCGGAAAGTTGGAAGATAAGGACGTGTATAGAGACTTGCTTGCTTATGAGAAGCGCCTGCCGCAGCTACGGCTGTTTGTGAAATGGATTCCTGATGGAGAAATACAGTACTACTTTAATGCATGCGATATCGTCATCCTTCCTTATACGGACATAACAACATCGGGCGTAGTTCCGCTTGCATATGCTTTTTCGAGACCGGTAATTACGACTAATATCGGTGGGATGAAGGATATTGTAAATGAGGACACTGGCATTCTCGTTCCACCTGGTGACGTTGCTGCATTGAGGAGCGCTATTCATGAGGTGTTCAAGAAAGAGTATGAACAAATGGGTAGGAATGCTTTTAGATATGCCGAAACCAAATTTAGCTGGGAATCGAGTGCAAGAGCCGTTAAAGGTCTTTACTTATCCTTGTTAGAACCCAAGGATGTGTTTGAAGAATTAACGACGTGATTCTGCAAAGGCAGAGTCTTCTTGCACCTATTGTCGCCGAGAAGCGTTCCTGAAAAACATTCCTCCACTGATTCATCGTCATCTTCCTTAGACCAGAAGAACCATCATTTTAATTACTTTAAATTCGGACCCGTGAAGGCAGTCGGGGTGGGGATCTGTCAGCGCCACACATAGACTCAAGCGGCACGGTATGGTACTCGCCTGAAGGCTTGGGTTTCTTCGGGACATCCGGTTTCGCGGACCGTCGACCCTTCGCTGTGAAGGTAAAATTTCTGGATAAATAGAGAAGAAAATTTCTCAAAAACAGTATTTCGTTTCCTATAAACACCAAATAATGTTTCATGTTCCGAATTGATGGATTGGTAAGTGCCTGATATTAAATTGGAAACTGATCAAAGAAATTGTACTAGATAAGTGGTACAAAAATTGCTGAATATATATATCTTGGATGAAAACGATGGATCTGATTTTCAACTCTTCATTTGCATTGCCGGAGCTGTCATGCAAAGCGGGGAAAATTGTTGAACCGAAAACATACCTTAGGGTTTTTTGCTCCGGCTCGTTGTTAGGTCGCCCTTTACCAGGGCGATCAAGTTAGCTGAGTTCACTTTTTATCGAGGATAGGAGGATTAGGTAATGCAGTTCCTAAGAAAATGGCAAAAAGGAATTATTATAAGGGTCATTGCAGATATTCTGATGATCAATTTCACATTGTTTACCGCATTCATTGCGAGATTTCTCGGATTGATTGTCTTTGGCTTTATAGAAAATGTTCGACCTAATTTGGACTACTCAATCCTGTTTTGGGATTTTTCATTAAGATCTTACATTTGGGCTTCGGGAATTCTGACAGGTATCTGTATCATCGTATTTTATGTTGCTGGGTTTTATACGAATGGGAGGGCATACCGTGGCCATTATAAAATTTTAACAATAATTTGTGCGGTGGCGATTTCCTATCTGGTATTTGGAGTTTATTCCTATGTCCTTAAGGGGATTTCCCCAAATATTCCACGGAGCGTTTTTTTATGGGGATGGGTATTTACTACCCTTATGCTGATTGCTGCACGTCTCTGTTCTTCAATTTGGACAAAGGTAATCATCGCTGAATCACACATACGGCCTCTTCGGAAGGGAGAAAACATCAGGAGAGTGCTGGTAATTGGGGGTGCCGGTTTTATTGGTTCAATTTTGGTCAGGAAACTAGCATCCCGTGGGTACTACGTCAGGATTCTTGATAACCTTTTTTACGGTAACAAAGGACTCGTGGGAATAGAGAATTTCTCTGCTATAGAACTCATGAAAGGTGACTGCCGTGACATCGAAAAAATTGGCTTTGCAATGCGGGGCATGGATGCTGTGATCCACCTGGCCGCCATTGTCGGGGATCCAGCTTGTGCTTTAGATGAGAAGCTAACCCGGGAGATCAACTTGGCATCCACCAGGATGATTGGGGAACTCGCCAAAGGATTTGGTGTCCGGCGGCTGATATTCGCTTCTACATGTAGTGTGTATGGTGCCTGTGACAATCTTATCGACGAAAGGTCTTCCTTGAATCCTGTTTCTTTGTATGCTCACACAAAAATAGATTCTGAGAAGGTTTTACTTGAGTTAGCTAGCGCTGATTTCTCTCCGGTCATATTGCGTTTAGCTACTGTTTATGGATTGTCGCATAGACCACGGTTCGATTTGGTTGTAAATCTTTTGATAGCCAAAGCTTTAACAGAGAAGAAAATATCGATATTCGGAGGAGAACAGTGGCGACCTTTTATCCATGTGGATGATGTTGCAGAGAGCTTTTATAAATGTTTAGAAGCAAAGGTTCTTCAAGTTCATGGGCAAATTTTCAATGCGGGTTCGAACGATCAAAATTACAAAATTAAACAAATAGGTGAAATGATTAACCAAAGATGGCCAGATACCATCGTCGAAATTGTGAAGGATCTTGATGACAAAAGAAACTACAGAGTTAGTTTCGACAAAATACGGGAAATGCTTGGCTTCGTGCCGCGGAAGATGATTAATGATGCATTCAGGGAGTTTGAGGTTGCCTTTTCATCAAATAATTTAACAAACTACCAAGATCAGCTGTA
>DASPPQ010000004.1:0-20560 GCA_035625415.1 Thermodesulfobacteriota bacterium | reverse complement strand
ATGCAAACAATAATAGGCACTCAAACTTGCATTTTGAATAAAATCGTACTAAATTTTCATAGGCTTAAGGCTACCTCTAAAAATGTCATCATTCCTGCGAAAGCTCGCCTCGGCGAAGCCTGGGCAGGAATCCATAAACCCTTGACATAACTGGACTCCCGCCGGAGTTTACACCGCACTGGATACGGGGCGGGAGTGACGAATTGGGAATTAATAGACTTAACTTTAGGAGGTGGGAAGATGAAAAAATTGTCAATGATTTTTGCAGTGGTGTTTCTGGCGGCTTTTTTTACAGCCAATCTCTTCGCGCAAGAGGTTAAGTTTAGTATTCCTCTTCCTCTGACGGGGACGAATGCGAAATTCGGCGAAATAGAAAAAAGGTCTTATGAGATCGCCATGGAAGAGATTAACGCCAAAGGGGGGATCAAAGGGAAGAAAATTGTCCTGGAGTTTGAAGATTCTCAGGGCAAACCGGAGGTATCGCGTTCTATCGCAGAGAAGTTGATCGATGTGAAGAAGCAGCCCGTTATTTTCGGGGAGTACTCCTCCTCCTGCTCAAAAGCCATCGCTGCGGTTGCAGAAGAGAGGAAGACGCCTTACTTGGTGGTGACCGGCGCCACAGATGACATCACACAACAGAAATACAAGTATGTGTTTCGCTTGAATCCCACGAATGCTTACTATGCCAGCGGATTGATGTCTTTCCTCAAAGAAGTCGTCAAACCCACCTCGATTGCCATCCTGTATGAAAGTTCGGATTTCGGTACTTCCGGTGCAGAAGACATGGTAAAACAGGCTGAAAGATTTCCGATGAAAGTTTTGGTGAAAGAACAATATGAAAAAGGAGCCGTTGATTTTAAACCGATCCTCTCCAAAGTAAAAGCGGAAAAACCGGATGTGATCTACATGGTTTCTTACGTGATGGATGCCGCATTGCTGATGCGGCAGATCAAAGAGCTTCGGATCGACGCAAAGCTTTTTGCCGGCGGCGCTGCGGGATTCGCCATTCCCGAATTTATTCAAAGCGCCAAAGAGGCGGCGGAATACGTCGTCACAGCCACCCTTTGGAGTCCACAGGTTGTTTACCCGGGAGCGAAGGAGTTTGCGGAAAAATATAAAAAACTGTACAAAGACTACCCGTCTTATCATGGGGCGGAGGCATATTCTGCCCTCTATATCATCAAGGATGTCCTGACCAGGGCAAAATCCTTGACACGCGATGATATCCGTGCGGCCATGAAAGCAACCAGCATGATGACTGCCTTCGGTCCGATTAAATTTGAGGATAAGGAAGGTTATACGAATCAGAACTTCATGGATACCCTGGTTTTGCAAGTGATCCATGGACAGTTCGAAACCATCTGGCCACAAAAATACGCTACCCAAAAGTATGTCTATCCGATCCCGAGATGGAGAGATAGAAAGTAATCGAACAATGTCAAATGTCAAAGCTCAAGGTTCAAAAGACTTCCAAATTTCAAAATGGAAAACGTACAGTCTTAGGTCTGCTTGCTGAAAAGAAAAATGTTTTGGCATTTGTCATTTGAGCTTCGTTTGATCCTGCTTTAGCGGGAGATTTTGAATTTTGGATTTGAGAATTCTCATATGGCGGCCCAGGTTGAACTTTTTTTGCAGACCCTGATCTCCGGCTTTTTGCTCGGCGGCCTCTATGCCCTGATCGGTTTAGGGATGGCCCTGATCATGGGTGTGATGAGGATCATCAACCTTGCCCATGGCGACCTCATGATGGTGGCCATGTATGTCGCCTACTGGCTTTTTACGCTCTTCCACATCGACCCCTATCTCTCCGTTTTCGTTGCGACGCCCCTCCTGTTTTTCCTGGGGGTTGGGCTTCAAAAATTTCTGATCAACCCGGTGATGAAGGTGGAATCCATCCTGCCGCACAATCAGGTAATCCTCACCGTAGGCATCGGGATGGTGCTTACCAATCTGGCAACCGTCTTTTTCACGTCTAACTATCGTTCTACCCCTGTCAGTTATGCGTCGAAGGCCTGGTATCTGACCGACTTCTGGAAGGAGGCTCCGATTGAGCTATCGCTCTCCGCCCCCTGGTCACTGTCATTTTTGATGGCTGTCATCTTCACCATGGCACTTTGGTTCTTCCTTACCAGAACGGATACAGGTAAATCGATCAGGGCAACTGCACAGGACATCGACGCTGCCATGCTCATGGGCGTGAACGTCGGGAGGATGCGAGTGGCTACCTTTGGTATCGGTGCTGCCCTTGTTGGCGGGGCTGGATGTCTCTTTATTCCAATCTACTATTTATACCCCACCCTTGGGAAGCAGTTTACCAATATTGGATTCGTCATCACTGTCCTCGGTGGGATGGGTTCCACGGAGGGCGCGATTATTGGTGGCTTGATTCTTGGGATCTTTGAATCAATGACGGCCACGTATCTCGGCATGGGATGGGCCCCTGTTGGCAGGTTTATGATATTTGTAGCGGCACTAATCTTTTTACCGGGTGGTGTCGCATCATTCTTACGAAAGAAGAGGTTGGGAAAATGAAAAAGTTCCTACCCCTTATCATACTCGCCATTCTATTCATTTTGCCGCTCATCGGGTTGAGTTCCTATATCATGCATATCCTCGTACTTGTGATCATGTGGTCTATCATCGGAATGGCTTGGAATCTCCTCGGAGGATACTGTGGTCAAGTATCTTTTGGTCATGCGGCATTCTTTGGTATGGGTGCCTATACGGCGGGTCTCCTCTATTATCACCTTGGACTCTCCGCCTGGTGGGGACTTCTGGTTTGCATCCCAGTGCTGGGGGTCTTTTCACTCGTGATCGGGTTTATCTGCCTGAGATTAAGAGGTCCTTACTTTGCCCTTGCAACCCTCGCTCTGGGAGAAGTCTTGAGGGTGACCGCGGAAAATCTTGTGAAATTTACACAAGGGGATCTCGGCATCCTGATCAAACAGAGGACATGGATTGAGAAGACATGGTACTTTTACGTCATCTTACTGCTTGCCGCAGGCTCCTTCTTCTTAATAAAGAAAGTAATGGAGTCCAGACTCGGATATTATTTTGTAGCCATTCGGGAGGATCAAGACGCCGCAAACTCCCTCGGGATAAACACAACCCTTTATAAAACCATCGCCCTCTGCCTGAGTGGGGTTCTTACAGGAGTCGCGGGCGCTTTTTACATGAATTATATGGGATACATCGACCCCACGACCGTTTTCCCTCTCTATGACATATCCATCGTGACCGTCATGGTGGTGATGGTCGGAGGGGTCGCCACTTACTGGGGCCCTGTGATAGGAGCCCTGATCATGGTCTTTCTCGCTGAAGTGATCAGATCCGTGCCCAAAATCGGTGCGGCACACCAGACGCTCTTCGGAATCCTCTTAATCTTCATCATCATCTTCTTGCCCAATGGGATCGTCGGAGACTTTCGAAAAATGGTTGGACTCTTTAAACCCCGAGGAGCCTTGAAATGAGTTTACTCCAGATTCAACATGTTTCAAAGCGATTCGGAGGACTCGCAGCCCTCACGGACGTATCTTATTCCGTCCAGAAAGGAGAGATCCTCGGTCTGATCGGCCCGAATGGGGCGGGAAAAACGACTCTCTTTAACGTGGTGAATGGATTCTACCCGCCTACGAAAGGGGAGGTCCTCTTTAAGGGAGAAAGCATCTCTCATTTGCAGCCCTTTCAGATATGCAAAAGGGGAGTGGGAAGGACCTTTCAGGTCGTCCGGCCCTTACAAAGAATGACGGCACTTGACAATGTCATTGCGTCGGCCTTTCTCCGGGCGAAGGATAAGGCAGGGGCTGAAAGGATCGCTCTCGACGCGCTCCAGTTTACCGGTCTTTATGAGGACCGAAGTCTCGTGTCGAAAGGTCTTCCTCTTGGCAAGAGAAAGAAACTTGAGGTAGCGAGAGCCCTTGCCACACAACCCGAAATGCTTCTCCTCGACGAGTCGTTTGCCGGACTCAATCCCTTCGAGCAGAACGAGCTGATCGATATCATTAGGAAAGTGAAGGCCAAGGGCATCACAATCATGATCATAGAACATCACATGAAAGTGATCATGTCGCTTTCTGACCGGGTGGTCGTCCTGAACTATGGTGAAAAAATAGCGGAAGGAACTCCTAAGGAGATAGGAAACAACCCTCTGGTGATTGAAGCGTATCTCGGAGAGGCAGAAAGTGCTTGAAATAAAAAATATCGACGTCCTTTACGGAGATGTTCAGGTCATCTGGAGTGTCTCGTTTGAAGTGAAGGCGAAGGAGATCGTCGCCATGATCGGCGCCAACGGGGCGGGAAAGTCTACGATTCTAAAAACCATCTCCGGTATCCTAAGACCTAAAAAGGGAGAGATATTATTCGAGGGCAAACCAATCTACAAAATAGATCCTTTTAAGCTGACCGAACTGGGAATCGCTCACGTGCCGGAAGCCCGAAGACTCTTTGTGGAGATGACGGTCGAAGAAAACTTGGACATGGGGTCGCTCAGAGGCGAGGCAAGGGTTCATCGCGAGAAGACAAAAGCGATGGTCTTCGACTTATTGCCGAGGCTGAGAGAACGAAGGAGACAGCTCGCCGGAACCTTAAGCGGCGGAGAACAACAGATGCTCGCCGTCGGAAGGGGATTGATGTCGTTGCCCAAACTGCAGATGTTTGACGAACCTTCTCTGGGCCTTGCCCCTCTTCTCGTCAGAGAAGTTTTCAACACCATCCGAAAAATTAACGGCGAGGGGACAACGGTCCTCATCGTGGAGCAGAATGTGAAACAGACCCTTTTGGTAGCCAATAGAGGTTACGTGCTTGAAACGGGCAAGATCACTAAAGAAGGAACAGGTCAGTCGTTGCTCAGCGATGAGCATGTCAAAACAGCCTACCTCGGCGTCTAACTCTTTTTGAAACCCCACCACTTCATAAGTCTTCTCAAACACCTAACCAAAGAGGTTTGAAATTTTTCTGTAGGTTTCCGCCTGTATCCGCAATGCTGACGCGAATCCTGAGGCTTATTTGGCAGAGGGAGCAGAATAGAAGGCATTTTAATTAGTTCACTATGCTGAACGTTATGATCTTATTTCCAGAATACGTTTTGAATTTTATAAAAAAATGCTTGACAGCATGGCAATATATGTTATCATATCTATAAATTGATGTTCACTATAGAGAACATAAGGAGCTTACAAGATGAATACGGTCTCCGTCATTCCCGAACGCTGCACGGGCTGCCAATGCTGTGAAATGGTATGCAGTCTTTCCCATGAAGGCTTTTGCAGTCCTTCCCTTTCGCGGATACGGGTGAAGAAGTGGGAAGAGATTTCCGTCTTCATACCGATCATTTGTCAGCAATGCGAAAAGCCCCCGTGCGTTGATATCTGTCCTACAGGTGCCCGAGAACGCACCCCCGGAACGGATACAGTCATGACAGACGAAAACCGATGCGTCGGGTGTAAGTCTTGTCTCTATGCGTGTCCTTATAGCGCACCCGTGCTTCACCCGCTTACTAAACGGACGATGACGTGCGACCTCTGTCATGGGCAGCCCCTTTGCACACAAGTCTGCACCGCCGGAGCCCTTTCCTATGGGCCAGAAGGAATTCTCTCGACAGAAAAGAGGAGGGCTTTCGCGCAAACGCTTCTCCATTCCACGAGGTCAAGATCAAGATAAGGAGGCAGGAATATGATTAAGGGATGGACAGGGAAAAGACTTCGTATCGATCTCGGCTTTCAGAAGGCATGGGTTGAAGACATTGCTCCGGCTGACCTCCGTCAATGGTTCGGCGGAAGAGGACTTAATGCATCCTTCTTCGTACAACACTTCCCCTCTCCGATCTCCCCGGCTTCCCCTGAAAACCCCGTAGCCTTTGCAGCGGGGCCATTGACAGGAACCCTGGCCCCCGCTTCCGGATGGACGAGCATCGCATCTATTTCACCGATTTTAGACCCGCCTCGCTATGGCATTACCCGGATGGCCGGCCATTTCGGGGCCTCGTTGAAAGGAGCCGGTTTTGATCAGTGTATTATTCAGGGGAGGGCAAATCGACCGGTCTATCTTTGGATCGACGGCGAAGAAGTAAAGTTCGAAAAAGCAGACCACCTCTGGGGAAAAGAGACAACCGGAACCAGTGTCGCCATTCAGGAGGAAAAGGCGGATCGAAGCGTAGAGGTGCTCTGCATTGGTCCTGCGGGCGAAAGACGGCTCCCTTTTGCTAACGCGATCCACCGTCTTTCCTGGACGGGTGACCATCTTGGATTGGGGTATCTCTTCGGAGTCAAACAGCTCAAAGCCATTGCCATCCGAGGAAAGAAACCGATCACCCTTCACGACCCCCAACGGTTCCTCAATCTCTGCCTGGGCCTCAAAGACAGGATCCAGAAGGACCGGAAGATAAGAAGGCTGAGAGAGAGCGGGGCATTCTCTCTTCTCGAACGAGAGGGAGGGGTGATGATGAAACAGGGGACCGGGCGGCTTCCTTTCGGGTCGGAGAAGCAATGGGCCATCTCTCTCAGAACCCATGTCTCCGGTCGGCAAAGCTGTTTTTCATGTCCAGTCCATTGTGGGGTGAACATCGAATATCAGGGGGGTTACTTTGGTGGAATTCATCCGGAGAAAGCCTGGCATTGGGGCCCGCAGATCGGCGTGTACAACGGAGAGTGGACTTTAAAGCTTCTTCGCTTCTGTCAGACCCGGGGCCTCGATCCTTTCTTAGCCGGTTCTCTTTTGACCAGGATCCTGGAGGGGGTCGAAACGGGCCCTCTTTCAGAGGAAGACCTGAGGCAAGCGGACGGTATTGAGGATCAAGGAGAAAAAGCTTTTTTCATCCTTCACCGGCTCATCGACTCATCCCGGAAGGAATTTGATCTCGTAGCCAGCCGGTGTCCTGAAAATGAGGACCTTGATGTTCTGGCAGACATCCTCTCTTTTTGTCTGGTTGTGGTCAACCGCCTTAATCTGATGACGGTTTCGAATATGATCGACCTGGTCCATGCAGCTACGGGCTATGCTCTGTCTAAGAAGGAGCTCCGAGACACCATCTGGAACATCCTGCAAATGGAATCCCGTTTACAGAATAAGCAACTTCACCCGACGGACGAATCACCCCTTCCCCATTTTGGTGAAGGCCAAATCAGTGAGATTCTGAGAAAGGAGGAACATCACAATGAATCCATCATTCACGGGACCGCTTCCTAAGCCGACCTACTTGAGACTCCTCGAATACCAGAGGCAAAGGATGGTGTTTCCGGCTTATGCTTCTGATTTACCCTTAGTCTCCTTCATCTTTTTTTCACGGATCTCGGCCGGTCTTTCCATCTTCTCTGTCTTTTTTCCTCTCTCCATTCTATGGATGGACACCGCATTCTTTTGCATGGTCTTGGCAACGGCTGCTTCCATCGCTCATCTCACTGTTCCTTCCCGTTTTCTCACAATGATTATTAATCACCGATCACCCCTCGTTTGGGAAATCCGTCTGGCCGGGGGCCTCGCGGGCTCCCTCGGAGCGCAACTCTTATCCCACATGGGAATGCTTCCAGGTTTTGAAACCTTCTTACCCTGGACCAGTTTTTCCCTCAGCATCCTTTTTCTAATTTCAACCGGATGGGCCTATCAATTCCATACGCACCCCGCCTGGAAGACCAACATCCTCCCCGGCTATTATTTGGCTTCGGCTTCCATGCTAGGCTATGCCCTTTATTCCATTATATACCCGAACCCCTTTTTCCGTCTGATCAGCGTTACGCTCCTCTGCGCGGAGGGGTTTCTCATCCTCCTTTATCTGAATCACCTGTGCAAGACCTCTTGGATCTCCCTAAAAAGGATCCATTCAGGCAAAGACCGGAGCGTCTCCCTCGCCTTTCTTGTGGCAGTCCTTTTTCTCCCAGCGGCTTTGAGCTTCGTTCCTCTTTTCACCAAAAGCCTAGTTCCCTTTGCTTTGGTTCTGGCACTGAGCAGCGGTGTGGGGGTTGTTCTTGAGCGGCTTCTCTTCTTCCGGTTGGAGCAACCGGTTTTTTTCCTTTCAAGAAGCTAGTGTACTGCGTCCAACGCTTCTTTATATAAGTTCAGAAGCTGTCATTCCTGCAAAAGGAGGAATCCAGTTGAAATCATTGGATTCCGGGTCAAGCCCGGAATGACATTCAAAGTAAAGGGACTTCTGACGCAGTACACTAGAATCCTGAACCGAATCTTATAAAATCCGCCACGGTATGGGCAGGCGATGCGATGAGGGTCGATGCGAAAATCCTTGGCGTGTCCGCGGTGTCGGATGTGATCCGAAGGGAGAAGTTGCAACTGGAGAGCAAAGAAAGGAATAGAAACAACAGAGGTAGGGATCTACGCAGGACGGTGACGGAGTCAGGCCAAGCGCCCTTTCTTAAGGGTCCCTCCGAGGAATCCTTTGACATCCTGGACTGTCTCCCGAATTTCTCGGATCACTGCCTTCATCTTGTGATCATCCATGGTGGAAGTGAACCCGACGACCCACAAGGCGGCCGGGGGTGAAGAAGCGAAAAGCAGAGGCGCCGCCACCGCCCGGACGCCGAGGATGTATTCTTCATCATCGACGGCGTATCCTTGCTCCCTCGCCTTCTCAATCTCTCTGAGAAATTGTCTATGATCAATCACGGTCTTCGAAGTGTAACGGACCAGACCCTTCTTTTGTACAATCCCTTTTGCCTTTTCCTCCTCTATCTGGGAAAGAAGGACCCGCCCGGCGGCCCCTGCGAAAAGGGGAAGCCTCGTTCCGGGGGGTGAGATGATCTTCATCTCATTCCGCGATTCCACCACATCCACAATGGTAATGTGATCTCCGTTTAAGACACCCAGAAAAACGGTCTCACCAACTTTCTCCATCAATTTTTCCATCGGCTTCCGGGCTAAATCCTTCAATTCAATCTTCGAGTAGGCGCTCCTGCAGAGTTCCATCAGGCTGTAGCCTACAGTATACCGTTTATATAACGGGTCTCGAACCAATACTCCCAGTTCCTCCAGGGCAGAGGTGATGCCATGGACCGTGCTCTTCCCGATTTTGAGCTGCTTGGAGAGATCACTGATGCCGAGACCGTTTGAAGAATCTGAAACCGCGGAAAGAATCTTAAAAGCCTTCTTGACCGAAGGCGCCGAATAAGCTATTTTTTTCATGCGTTCACCAGGTTGAACTAGTTAAAAGGTATCAGATTCTATGCGTCTTTGTCAATACGCCTCCAAGTTTGCCCACCCCTCGTCTTTCTTTTCTATTCAACCTTTCCCCGACCGGGGTGGACCCCTGAGGAGGCTTCATCGGCCCAATCGGTTTACGTTTGGCTGCCTCGGTTTCGAGGTCCGAGTTCCAAGGTCTTGTCCAGCTTCATCCTGTTTGCCCATAGCGAGAGTCTTACGAAGTCTTCGAGGGGATTTACCCCGGTTACGCGTAAACGAAAAAAACCGGAGGCAAGCAAGCTTTTCGGAACGTTGACAAACAAGTTGTATATGGTATGATTAGTCAAGGAATCACTGTTCAGTCTGAAGAACTTTTTCTCTTTCGTTCCCTAAAATAGAAAGTTTCAGAGCGGATATGTATGAGAGCGGGAGATTTGCATCCGATAAGAAGAACAAGGTATCTTAAGCCCCAAGAAGAATGGAAGGAGATTATCGCCATTTACCTCTATCTGGCCGGGATGGGAGCCGGTTCGTTTATCATCGGCACACTGATCGGCTGGCTCAATGTGAAATTAGGTTCGCCCTTCTTCTCTTCCATCGATCTTTTTGGCCATACCCTAAACCTTTCAAGCGTCCCGATTCTCTGGGGACCCGTCATGGTCGCTATCGGGGCCCCTTTCCTTATTTTAGACCTGGGAATCAAATGGAGATTCATCTATGCCTGCCTGAACCCCGGAACCTCTTGGGTGGCCCGAGGGTTTATCATCCTTTCTATCTTCATTGTTCTCGGTTTGGCTCTCCTCGCTAAATCTATTCTGCCTTTTGAATGGCTCCATCCGGGATCAGTCCTCTGGCGGATTCCGGAGATCATCGCTTTCATCTTTGCTTTCGGAACTGCCCTTTACACTGGAATTCTCCTCAAAGCGACGAAATCGGTCCCTTTATGGAATACCAGTCTCCTCCCCCTCCTCTTTCTGGTGTCAGGACTCTCTACTGGATCAATGGCTATTATCCTCTCTACCCTGGGGACCGGCCTTTTCTCTCATAACGCTCTCCCCTTGAAAGTCTTGATGGGCGGGGAACAGGTTCTGGTAGTCATTGAAGCGATCATCCTCTATCTCTTCCTTTCCAGGAGGTATTGGGCGGCAGAACAGGGCAAGGATTCGGTTCACCTCCTTGTATTCGGTGAGATGAAAATGATCTTTTGGGGAGGCGTTGTCTTTCTGGGTTTCATCTTTCCCGTTATCTTGGAGAATATTGCCTCATTCTTCCCTGGAAACGTTGTGTTGATCTTTGTCACCGGCACCCTTCTCCTCGGCGGCGGTTTTTTCCTCCGTTTGGGCATCCTTCGTGCCGGAATCAAGGATCAGATCCCAATGCATCGGTTGATGGAAATTCAGCATGATACGAAGACATTGGCGGAAGAGCGAATGTGAATCTGGAAATTTGAGACTCCGGACTCTAAACAAACTCAAATGTTCACACCCAATTCAAAACGTCAAATTCAAAACCGTTTGACTTCCTCTTTTTGACTTTTAGATTTTGGATTTGTTGAGGATTCGGAAAACAGCACTTCGGCCTTAAGAAAGAAGGAGAATTGGAATGGACGAAAAAGTATTGATCGTCGACCAGCAAAAGTGCACAGGCTGCCGTTTGTGCGAGCTCGTCTGCTCCGTCTTCCATACAGGGACAAGCAATCCCAGCCGTTCCCGGATCAGGGTGATCAAGTGGGAGGACGTGGGGCTGTACCTTCCCATGGCCTGCAACCACTGCGAAAAAGCTTATTGCGTGGAGGTATGCCCAACAAAGGCCTGCCACAAAGAACCTGAAAATAATAATCGGGTGATCATCGATAAAAAGCTGTGCATCGGATGTCGAACCTGCGTCATCGCCTGTCCTTTTGGGCACCCCTTCTTCGACGTCAGCGAAAGGGTCACGGTGAAATGCGATCACTGCGACGGCGATCCGCAGTGCGTCCGTTTCTGTGACGTCAAGGCCATCTCTTTTTTGGATGCAGGCAAGGTGAACATCGCCCGGAAGCGAGAATTTGCCAATAGGTTTGCAGACTCCTTAAGACAGGGAAGGTAACCCCCTCACCTTTCCCTTCTCTAAAACTTTTCCATCCGACCATCTCTTCCGCCCTGTCTGGAACCGATTTTTATTATTGCGACATCGCTTCCTGGTCCCTTTCTCAATTTCTTCGTTGATATAACTGCATCATCCCTGTTCTTGGGGAGGTATAAATTAATTCATAACCTTTCTTAAGTTGTTGATCGATCGACTTCGCAGCTTCATGATTTCGCTGGCGCTCTTGAATCCCCCAAACGAGAACATAATCAACCTCTCCCCCCGTGCGTCTTGGGTAGGTGAGGAAATCGACTTGAGGCGGTTCCCATACGATGGATCTATCCTTAATCCCGATATGGTCATACGGATTAAGACTCGGCCGAAAAAGAACCGGAAAATAGGTGTACGCCCCCGCTTCGTAATTGGTGAATTCTACCACATGCCTTTGGGCGGCGATATAACCGGAAGCGTGGAGGAAAGGCCGAACCTTGAGCGAGAGAACCCTTCCATCGGGGCCGTGTCCCCGGGAATCGAAAGCCAGGGGCAAAAGAGTTCTGTTGGGCTCGATCATGTGCATTCCCGAAAGGTATTCTGCCAGATAATTATTAAGCTCCGAGTATTTTAATGTGTGCAACCCTAGGGAGGCCGCCGTGATAACGATCGCAACAAAGACGGTCCCCCCCTTCGTGCTTTTCGGATAAAACGGAACCCCGAACCAGAGAACGAGTGCAAAAAAAGGATAGAGGTTAAGCCTGTCCGTAATGAAAGAACCTTCTGACATGGCGTTAGGGGCTAAGAAATAGATCAGGGCGTAGCCAAGAACGACGACGAGAAGACCGTCCCAACGATCCAGCCGTCTCTGCTTTATTCTTGACACCGCAAGGTACAAGAGGAGACCAAGAAGGAGAATTCCCAATCCTATAGAACAGAAATACTCCTCCTTCTGAAATGATACCAGCGATTCCATCCGTGTCAGATCCTTGAGTAACCAATAAAAAGACCTCCTTATCCCTATTTCTGGAGATTCTACTCCTTGCCAGGAAAGAAACATCGCGACTAAGATGATCGTCGGCAAAAATGCTAAAATGAGAGGAACGACTCGTCTCCTGAATGCTTTCCAGAGCACTTGGAAGTCGAATCGCCACCCAGGCTTATCCTGGATCAGGTCAAACAGAATCAGCCACAACGTCAGTAAGGCGATACCCACATAGGCCATCACCAGCGATACAATATGGCAGAAGTAGAGCAATAAAGAAAGGAAAGCCAGCTTTACCGTCTTTTGCAGTGTGAACTGCTCGCGGTTCCTCACCCAGTAGCCCACTAAAAAAAAGAATACCGACAGACTATAAGAGAAAGAGTAGAAACCCATTTGCAATGGGTAATTATAGATAAACGGGAATATCAGGAAGGTGAGGAATCCCGAGTCTGGACGAATCCCCCTCAACACATAACGAACGGATAAAGGCAAGGAAATGACATAACCGCTTAAGAAGAGCTTCTCTACTGTGAAAACCGGCAGGAGAGTCATCAGACTCGCCAATACAAAATGTCCAAGCCAAGTGGGCTCGAGATGCGTATTGAGGATATAGTATTCCCGGAAAATGGCCCGATCAGGACGAAAGTAATTAAAAATAATATTGGCGTTTTCAATGTGGGTGGGTCCGTCCTGAGAAGGGAAATATTGGAAGACCCAGATGGGACTCAAGTGGGCCAAAATGAGGACAAGCAATAGCAGGTTTTCTCGATTGCTCAGCCAGGCAAAGATCCGATTCCAGATTTTCATCTCGCTACTTTGCAAGAGCAAATGTGATCACATTAAAACGGCGGTCATTGGCATTAGGCTCCCAGCTTCTTTCTGTACGGAAGTTTATCCCGTAAAATACAATAACCAAATATGGAGGTCAAATGGTATTTCGCGAATGAAACTATTCGACCATTTGCGCAAGCTCAGGGGGAGTGTTAAGCTTTCTTGACATTTCCCCCGGTACGTGGAGGCAAAATATGGTCAAGAACAAAGGGCTGTTGATTATTCTATTTTTCGTTCTCCTGATGGGATGCGGTAAATCTCCTGTCCGTGAAGAAGCCAAGGTTGACGGCAGTCTTCCCGTGGGCAAAATAGCGGGGAATCAGTTTGTCGGAGTCAGGTATCCATTTAAAATCTCAGCTCCTCCCCATTGGAAAATAACCACTGAGATTCCAGATTTTATGGAGGCGTTAGGGTACGGAAGAGATGGATTGAAATCGTCGCAACTCTTCGTTTTCAACCCCTTGACGCACTCGAACCTTCAGATCGATTTCCAACCGGCCGGTAGGTATGTCAGGTTCAGCCAAACGATGATCGAGGCCCTGACAAGCATGATGACAGAAGGGACGATTTCTGAATTTAAGGAAGAATACGGAAAGGATCTTCAGGTGGAGACCGATCCCACAGAACCTATTTCCTTGAAGGGTGTCCAGTATGCGGCGAAGAAATATGTCACCTTTCCCTTTAACGGGGTAAAGCGGGAGCAGGGATGGATCTACGCTTTTACAGAACCTTACCAAATCTTTATTCTTTACGTCATACTAGAGAAACAAGGTACAAACGACCGCAACGACATGAGGAAGATCTTAGATTCCTTCGAAGTGATTTCGAAAAAATAGGAAAGAGGGAAACGGCATGCGATGATGCATCCGAAGGTAAAAGATTTCCACTCTTCCGACGTGGCAAGAACAATAAGCCTTCCCCGGATCTGATTCATCTCCTCAAAGATCGATATCCCTTTCTACCAAAACCGGCATGCATTTCCGACCCGGACGTCCATTTCAACTCTCATTGAAGCCGTCCCTCAGATGTGACATAGTTACAGTACGCGGATCAGAGGGTGGAGAAACGTGATCATCTTCACGCACCATACGGGAGAACCCCACGGTATTCTGGGGGCTCAGGTGGCTGCAACATTCCTCCAGCGAAAGCTCTCGATACCTTCCATCGTCGTCGGGATTGAGAGGAACTTTTCAAAGGAACGACTGCTTCGTTTCATAGACGAATATTATGCAGGAAAGTGGAGTCCCGCAAGCGAGGCCGTGGCGCCGACCCATCGATCCCGGGGGGGAACATCCCGGCTGAAGTCCCATGACGGCGGCCTCCTGTTAGGGGAAAACAGGGTGGCAGCCTTCTCGCATCTCTGTGGTAGACCAGATATAATCGAGCTGATTCAGGAGTTAAGACAAAGGGGTTTTATCACTATTCTTGGAGGACCGCAGGCCCGGCAGGATTATAAAGGCGAACCCGGCACTGATTTATACCCGCACCGGTTCAGGGGACTGAAGTCGATGGTTGATATCGCTTTCCAGGGCCCGGTCGACCGCCTTCCGTCGGAGCGTCCTGGCAGCGAGGATGGGGTTCTCGAATATCCCTGGACAAGGAATATATTCCTGGAGGTCGATTGGTCTAATATCTATACGTTTTCGGACGGCCTGAAGAAGGTCGAAGTCCAGATCGGACAGGTGCTGAATACAATTGGCTGCTCGTACGCTAGCAAGCCCCGGTCAGTAACCCTACCCCCGCCGGCCAACCTCCAAGAAAGCGGTATCCCTGAACTCGAAGTGCAAAGTGAGGGATGTATTTTTTGCGATGTTTCACGGGACAAGGGTTACCACGGCTCCGTACACCGGGACAAGGTCATCGCTCAGGTCGCGGGGCTCCCCGAGATCAATGGAAGGAAGATTCCCTTCGAACTCATAGACGAATGCCCCATCCGGTCCCTCGCCAAGTTGCTCGAGGACGCTGAAAGACAGAAAATCAAGGTCTCGCAGGTCAACCTGGTCTGCCGGGTCGATGACATCAACTCTCATACCTCTGACCTTGTGGAAATCATGTCGCTTGCACGAAAGCATGGGGTGAGAATCATGTTCGCATCGATCGGTTTTGAATCGTTCTCCGACCATTTGCTTCATTATTTTTGCAAAGGCATTACCGTGGCAGACATCATCAAGTGTGTCGAGACACTACGCCGTCTAAAGGATCGGTTTGGAAGCTACCTCCTCTACCGGCGAGACGAAGGGGCGAATCACGGATTTATTCGGCCAACGCCCTGGGATGACGGTGAAATCTTGCAGGAAATCGACAGAAACATATTCCTCCATCGCCTCTACGAAGACATTCTCCCCGAGTGCAGCACACCCCTTATCATCCACCACGCGTCATATCTCGGAGACTGGATCCGGCAGATCGAATCAACGACCGGTGTCACGTTCAGCAGGGAGGGAACCTGGATAGAATGGTGGAATCCATCCCTGAAATAGATTTACTGTTAACGGCGTACAGGCGTTTCGATAATCGGATTTCCGCAGATGGAATTTTCTGGCATGTGTCAGGAGTTCACTATTGTGAACGTACTTGAAAAGGACTTTTTGGTGTATGAAAAACAAACCAATTGTTACTAAATATTACTCATCGCGGAAAATTATTACCCTTTTAAAAGCCGTTCATGCCAGATGGGTGCATGGAAATATCTCACAACGAAATCAACATCTTACTGGATAAAGTTGGCCCTTGACAAAGGAATAAATGTGGTTTATTAAATTACTAATGGTTCGTATCCCGCCCTGCGTCGGTAGTTCACTATGATGAACGCACGTTTCAACGGAAGAGATCGATTCAGCATTCGTTTTTCTTAGCTTTAGGAGAGGAGGTTGTTATGGCCGATCAGAAGGAAGGACCTTCGACAGCTGAGAGCCTGCGTAAAACTCGTACCTATGGGCAGTTTAGATGCCATAACCCCAGTTGCATGGGAAGGCTTCAGCCCCAACCCGGCGCAAACCAGGTAAAATGCCCTGTATGTGGTATGGAATATCGAGTGGCTTGGATCAAAAGTGGTTTTCCTCGCATCAGGGGTCCCGTGTGGGATGTGAACAAGAGATTAGCGGAGGAGGCGTTCGAAAGAAAAATGAAGGAGGAAAGGAAAGATGGCCCTAAATAGGAAGATAGCGTACATCGATCTCTCCACTGGCAAAATAGAAGTCAGGCCAATCCCGATCGAGGTGCGGAAAAAATTTCTGGGAGGTCGGGGACTGGATGCTTATTTACTCTATAATCACACGAAGAAGGGGTGCGATCCCCTCGGGCCTGACAATACGCTCATGGTCAGCGGTGGAGTTTTGACCGCCACCTTGGCTTCGGCAACTGCCAGAACCCACGTGATGGCTAAATCCCCTCTTGGAGGTTTGCTGGGAAGCTGCAACATGGGAGGATTCTTTGCTCCCGAGCTGGCCTGGGCAGGTTTTCATCATCTTGTCATCAAAGGAAAGGCGGAAAAGCCCGTTTACCTGTGGATCCGCAATGGCAAGATCGAAATCCGAGATGCCCGCGGCCTTTGGGGTAAGACCACCACTGAAGCCCAATGGGCCATCCGCGAAGAATTAGCGGATGAGGACATTAAGAGCTTGGTCATCGGCCAAGCGGGTGAAAATAAGGTGCGGATTGCCAACGTCATGACCGGAATTAAAAATTCCGGTGGAAGGACCGGAATGGGAGCGGTCATGGGGTCAAAGAATTTGAAGGCCATTGCTGCCCGGGGCACCATGGATATCAAAATCGCCTATCCGAAGGAAGCCCTTGACTATAACAAACGCTTTATTGATCAAATAACGAGCGCTAAGGTGAACCAGACTCAGGGGACCCTCGGCACTCCGTTTATCTGGGGAGCCACCAACTCCTGGGGGGGACTCCGATGCAGAAATTTTCAGTACAACCAAGAGCTCTATTGCGACGAAATTGAGCCGGAAGCCCTCGACGAGGTCTGCGCGGAAACGATGGGCCCCTACCATATGGCTGGCTGCTTTGGTTGTCAAGTCCACTGCCGGGCAAAGTATAAGATTCCTACCGGACCTTACGCAGGAATCTACGACGAGGGACCGGAGTATACTTCGCAAGGGGCTTTTTGCGGAGAGCCGGATTGCCGGAGCATCGAAACCCTGCTGACGGGCAACCACTTGGTGGATCAGTGGGGGATGGATAACCTCGAGACCGGAAGCCTGATCTCCTGGGCAATGGAACTCTATGAACTGGGAATCCTGACTAAGAAAGAGACCGACGGCCTGGAGCTAACCTTTAGCAATGATGAGGCGCTCCTGGAGATGACAAGACGAATTGCCTTCAGGGAGGGCTGGCTGGGGAATGTGTTGGCCGAGGGAGGAATCATCGCTTCCGAAATGATTGGAAAGAATTCGTTTGACTACCTGATTCAGGTAAAAGGTGTGAGCAACCTTCACTCGGATGAGCGAGCGACACCGGCCCTCGCGCTGAACATTGCGACTGCTTCTCGCGGCTCTGACCATTTAAGAAGCCGCCCGGCGATTGACCTGTACCATTTGCCGCAAGAAGTGATGAGAAAGATATACAGTAACCCGGTACCCTACGATGGACCATTGAGCTCAGAGCATACGGAATATATCGGCAAGCCGTGGCAGGTCTTCTGGCATGAGAACTGTTATATGGCGGTGGACTGTCTCGGCATCTGTAAGTATCATACCGTCTTCCTGGGTGCCACGCTTCCCAATTTTGAAGATTGGACGAAAGTGCTTCGCTACAATACGGGGCTGGAGTTTACGCCTCGAGAGATCTGGGACATTGCGGAGAGATGCAACGTGATCGAGCGGCTGTTTAACCTCCGCGAAGGCTTACAGAGAGAAGATCTCAAAAAGGGGGATATGCTCAATCACCGGTATTTTGACGAGCCCTGCAGGCGGGGAGCACCCGATGTCGTCGGCAGAGTGATCGACCGGGAAAAGTTCAAGAAGATGGTGGATGAATTGTATGAATACAAGGGCCTTGATAAGAACGGCGTTCCGAAGCCCGAGACGCTCAAGAGACTTGGCCTGGAGAAGGAACCATCGCACCTGTTGTAATGCCAACCGAATGTAACGAATGAGAGCGAATGACCCGAATTGATACTTATTTCGCGAAATTCGTTTGATTCGTGTCATTTGTTCAGTATGAAAGGAGAGAGTTGATGGAACCCATGGGTAAAGTTCTCGCGATCAGTCCCGAGAAATGCACTGGCTGCAGGCTTTGTGAGCTCGTTTGTTCAGTTTTCCATGACGGCGTATCCAATGCTGATCGGAGCCGCATAAAAATTATGAAATGGGAGGCAGAAGGGCTTTATATTCCGATGTCCTGCCAGCAGTGTCAGGACGCCCCCTGCATGCTGGTTTGCCCCGTGAAGGCCATTACCCGGGATGAGAAACTCAGCCGGGTGATGGTGAATCACAATATATGCATCGGCTGCCGTTCCTGCGTGACGGTCTGCCCTTTCGGCGCGATGAATTTCAGCGCCATTGACAGAAAGAATTTTAAGTGCGATCTCTGCGACGGTGACCCGCAGTGCGTTCGTTTCTGCGAGGTAAAAGCCGTAGATTATGTGGAGGCCGACCGGGTAAGCATCTTGAAGAAAAAAGCAGCCGCCGAGAAAATCTCTATGGCTCGAAGGGAGGCTGCGGCCTTAGAGTCAGAACCCCGCTAAGCCCCCTCATCCCCCGGCAAGCATTACGACAAGGTGGATTTCGTCGCCATCCTTGACGGGTTTGACAAGCTCATTGGGGTATGCGGTGGCGTCATTTACAAAGACTTCAACATTGTTTTGCAGTTTATCTTTTCTGGAAAACAGGGCTTTCTCCATTCTTGGAAACTGCTTGATGAGCTGGGCCAGACATGCACCCACTGTTTTCCCCTCTGCCGTTACCACCTCCAAGCCGTTGGTGAACTGACGATGAGTTTTATGAATGTGGATATTAGCAGCCATATTTACCTCATTCCTGCTGATTTAAACGGACCCCCTACCCTAACCTCTTAATTCCTATTGTAACCCCCCTCTATTCCCCCCTTAAATTAAGGGGGATGAAGAGGGGGGTTAGAACTCGTCTATTTCGATTTTAAGAGCGTGTGGGCCACGACCATCCTTTGGATCTGATTGGTCCCTTCAAAAATCTGGATCACCTTCGCATCTCTCATCATTCGCTCAAGAGGATGATTTTTGGTGAGACCTTGCCATTGCATCATCTGTACAGCATCCGTCGTCACCTTCATGGCCACGTCAGAGGCGAAGTATTTCGACATGGCGGAAAACATCTGAACCGGCGTCCCCTTCACCTTTCCATCCATCATCTCCGCGGCCTTATAGACCAGAGCTCGCGCAGCCTCAACCTCGATGGCCATATCGGCCAGCCTCAATTGAACTCCGAAGCTATCTCTCTTTCCTTCCCCCAAGCCTTTATCCTTGGCAAACCGAATGAGATAATCCAGGGCGCCTTGCGCCAAGCCCACTGCCTGTGCACCGATGGCAGGTCTTGATCGATTGAGCGTCCTCATCATGAGCCACCACGCTCCTCCTTCGTCTCCAACCCGTTGGGTAACGGGGACCTTGACATCCTCAAAGATGACTTCTGTGGTATTGGAGCCTCGAATGCCCATCTTTTCTTCCGTTTTTCCTACAGAAAGCCCGGGAGTTCCTTTTTCCACCACAAACCCCGTGATTCCCTCTATTCTTTTGCCAGGCTGCGTGGTGGCAAAGACGGTATAAAAATCAGCCACGCCACCGTTCGTAATGAAACATTTCCTCCCGTTGATAACATAATGGTTGTCTTGCAATACGGCTCTGGTCCGGACCGCGGCGGCATCCGAACCCGACTCCGGTTCGGTCAGACAAAAACAGATCAGACCTTTCTCTTTGGCCAATCGCGGTAACACTCTCCCCTTCAGCTCATTGGTCCCTCCCAAAACCACGGGCATCGTCCCCACGGCCTGAACGATCACCAGGAGGGCAGAAGAGGCACAGACATTGGCAATCTCTTCGGCGACCAAACAAAAAGAAGTGATATCGGTATCCATCCCTCCATACTCCTTAGGGATGAGGAGGCTCAAAAAACCGTACTTGGAATACACTTCGGCAAGATCCCAGGCAAATTCGCCCTTGGCATCAATCTCCGCCGCTCGAGGAGCCACAACATTCTCGGCGACCTCCCTCGCTTTTTTTCTCCAACTCTCTCTCTGTTCTTCGATATCACTCATTGGTCCATTCTCCTCAGTACTTGGCTCCCCAACTGCTCAAACAAAATTAAAAAGGCGGCTAGGTGTGCCGGGAAATCTTTACAGCTGGACCTTATCGCGTTGCCCTGTCGCGTCTCCCAAACACATTGCAGAAGTAACGTTAACTAGTGTACTGCGTCAGAAGTCCCTTTGCTTTGAATGTCATTCCGGGCTTGACCAAGCTTGCCCCGTGCTTGACACGGGGGAATCCAATGATTTCAACTGGATTCCTGCCCAGGCTTCGCCGAGGCGAGCTTTTGCAGGAATGACAGCTTCTGAACTTATGTAAAGAAGTGTTGGACG
>DASPPQ010000003.1:0-7354 GCA_035625415.1 Thermodesulfobacteriota bacterium | reverse complement strand
GAGTTAGAGAAGATTGGATGTATTATCGAAAAAATAGATGCTGAAAATGAACTATGCCGTAGGACAGCTAGAGAGGTCGCTGATGGGAAAGTAGTTGGATGGTTTCAGGGAAGGATGGAGTGGGGCCCAAGGGCGCTTGGGAATAGAAGCATTGTGGTTGATCCCCGGCGAGCGGAAATGAAGGATGTCCTTAACGCCCGCATCAAACGCCGGGAACCGTTTAGACCTTTCGCGCCATCGATTTTGCTCGAAAAGACCGGAGAATATTTTGAGAAAGATTATCCCGATCCTTTTATGATTAAGGTCTATCCGGTCCGTCCGGAAAAACGGTCTGTTATCCCGGCGGTCACTCACGTGGACGGATCAGGAAGGCTTCAAACGGTAAGGAAAGAGGACAACCCTCTCTACTGGCAACTGATTAAAGAGTTTGAAAATCTCACGGGCGTGCCTGTTGTCTTGAATACATCCTTCAATGAGAACGAACCCATCGTTTGTACTCCCCAAGAGGCGCTGGACTGCTTTTTGAGAACCAAGATGGATGTTCTGGTTCTTGGAAACTATTTTATACGAAGGAAAGGTGGCGGGTAATAGGTCATTGGTGATGGAAAGGAAAATCGAAAGTTACGAAGATTTAGAGGTGTACCAAAAACTTTGTGAACTACATCTTGAAGTCAATGAGATGACTTTTACTTTCCCGAAATTTGAATTGTTTGAACTTGGGTCGCAATTACGGCGGTCTTCCAACTCTGCTCCGGCAAACATCGCCGAAGGATGGAATAATAAACATACCAATATCTACCTTGAAGGAATTAATAGAGCCCAAGGGGAAATTCGAGAAACTAAACACCACATCAAGATGGCATTCAAGAAACGATACATCGAAGAGCCGAGGTGTAAAGATTTAACAAGCCGATATGATGAATGCGGGCGTATGCTGACGGGCCTTGAGAATTCCTTAAATTCATGGAAATCTATGACCAAGAATCACAGGCTATCACCCAAGACCCGTAACCTAAAACCTATCACCTAGAACCTATCACCTAGAACCACCCATTATGGACCTTTCAATTATTACTGCTGTGCGGAATGGGGCTAGGACTCTTCGGGAATGTATTGAGAGTGTCCAGAAGCAGACTGTTCCCGCAGAACACATCATCATAGACGGCGCCTCGACAGACGGTACCTTTGACATCATTGCCCGATATCGCCAAAGTATTGCCAAGGTGATTTCCGAACCGGATAAGGGGATTTACGATGCCTTGAATAAAGGCATTCGGATCGCTTCAGGAGGTGTCATCGGATTGTTACACGGGGATGACTTTTATGCCCATGATAGAGTTTTAGAAACAGTTGTGGATGTCTTCGAGAAACAGAATGTGGATAGCTGTTATGGAGACCTTTTGTATGTGAATAAGAATGATACTGATAAGGTCATCAGATATTGGAAGGCTTCTGAATATCACTCCGGAAAATTTAAGTACGGCTGGATGCCGCCTCATCCCACTTTTTTTGTAAAGCGGGAAATTTATGAAAAATATGGTTACTTCAACACGGATTTTCGAATTGCTGCTGACTACGAATTGATGCTCAGGTTCCTTGAGAAGCACGGCATATCGACCTATTATATTCCGGAAGTTCTTATCAAGATGAGACTCGGTGGAGCAAGCAATAAGAGTTTAAAGAATATATGGATAAAGAGTTCCGAGGATTACCGAGCATGGAAGGTAAATAATCTTAAAGGTGGTCTCCTCACGATATTCCTGAAAAACTCCTCCAAAATTCCCCAGTTCTTTGTGAGATGATGCCCAAGTCCTCCCTGACTTCATTTTTGAGTCAATACCAAGTTTCTCAAATAACCCAATTAGAGCTTAGATCTTGCCCTTCTTAACGCCTGGCCGTAAATACTTCTTTTTACCTTCAGTTGTGATATAATTTATACGAGAAATTTCATTCAATATTTTATTTCAGCAGTTACAGAAGGAGAGAGATAAATGGAGTGGCGAGACCGTATCGTAATTGATCCGGAGGTACTAGTTGGAAAGCCGGTTATAAAAGGAACTCGACTGGCAGTAGAGTTCATTGTTGGATTGCTGGCCCAGGGCTGGTCTGAGGCAGAGGTTCTAAGAAATTACCCTGGTCTGGCCAGAGAGGATATATTAGCATGCCTGAGTTACGCTAGTGATGCTTTGCAAGGAGAGCGAGTCTATCCGTTAGAGGCTAAACCGTAGTGCGAATTTTAGCCAACGAGAATTTTCCGGGAGAGGCAGTTAAAACATTGCGCTCCAAAGGGCATGACGTTGTTTGGGTCCGTACCGATGCACCAGGGAGCAAAGATCGTGCTATTTTAGAGAGAGGCGAAGCTGAAAAACGACTCATACTGACCTTTGATAAAGATTTTGGCGAGATGGCCTATCGCCTTCGCATACCTACTTCAAGCGGGGTGATCTTATTTCGGATTTCCACTCCGTCTCCTTCAGTAGTGGCCCAGAAGATCTTAGCAGTATTGGAAAGCCGCACAGACTGGTCGGGGCATTTCTCGGTCATCGAAGATACACAAATTCGCATGAGAGCGCTTCCCAAATAGGATCCCGTAAATTGAGTTTTCCGTTCCCTTGAGTGCAACAATTTATTCAGAGCATTCGTAATAATGAGCAAATTTGAGTTTAGTTGATTGGCAGATGGAGAAGCGTGGCGAGGCTACGTACAGAAAGACCTGTGACGATTGAGGATGGACGGACGGCAAAGCTTCTGAACGGATTGTCAATATTCTTCTTGGGCGACCCTATGAACCGCTTCAGAGCTGAAGGCGGAAAGTTGAAGACTCAAAGCTCAAAGGTGAAAGGCGTTGAGTCACTGAGGAATTAGGTCATTAGGTCATAAAAAGTTTAAAACTGAAAGCAAAGAAAGCTCAAAGCTTTGGTCCTCCCTGACTTCATTTTTAAGTCACGCGACAAATTATCCTAAATATCCGTGTTGGTAACCTGAGCATGTTTGAACTGCCGGACCCTATACCGAGACCCGGCCATGTGCTTATTGTCAATGGTTGCTCAGTCACCTCAGTTGGAGCCGAGGGAAAAGGTATAGACAGTGGACAAAATTCGAGTTATATTTTGGTATGAAAATGGTCATACTGTGGGAGGTAACTGATGGGCAAGACTGTCAAGTTCGCAGTAAGTATTCCTGGGAGTGAATTCAAGGAATTGGAGACCTTGAGAAAGAGAAAAGGCCTGAATAGGAGTGAGTTTATTCGCGAGACGCTAAGGGTTTGGAAGGAAGAGAGAGAAAAGAAAAGGCTCGTGAAGGCTTATGAGGACGGATATAAGAGGGTCCCTGAAGACCTTGCCGTCGCGGAGGCGTGGGAGAAGGCTTCTCTGAGCTCATTTTCTCGTGAGGAGTGGTAATGCGAAGAGGTGAGGTATGGTGGGCAAGGTTGCCGCTACCCGTAGGCCAGCGACCCGTAGTTCTTCTTTCCCGCGATGAAGCTTATGTCGTAAGAAATGCAGTGACAGTGGCTGAAGTTACTTCAACAATCAGAGGTATTCCAGTAGAGGTTGAACTCGGTCCTGACGACGGACTCCCTAAGAAATGTGTTGTAAACTTGGACACTATTGTGACCATACGAAAGGATCTGTTAATCGAAAGAATAGCCATTCTTCGGGATGAGAAGATAGAGCAGATCAATTCAGCGGTGAAATTTGCCCTCTCCATCCGGTAGACAAAGCCATGGAAAGGATCGTCGATATCGTTCTTGGGCAGCAGTTTGGAAGGTCAAAGCTGAAAGCGGAAAGTTGAAGCCCTAAAGCTCAAAGCTCAAAGGTGAAAGGCATTTAGTCACTGAGTCATTAGGTGATTAGGTCATAAAAAGTTTAAAGGTTAGGAAAGAGGGCTATAGAGATTGAAAAGATGGGCTTCATGGCTATGGATGCACTCCATGTTGCCTGTGCAGAAGCAGGAAAGTCCAATTTCTTCATCACTTGCGATGACCTGTTATTAAGCAGAGGAAAAGCCAACAAGGATAAATTGAACGTCGTGCTTATGAGTTTAATGGATTTCGTTTCTAAGGAGGTGTTTAGAATATGAGTCAGGTCCTGCATCGGACGCCGATCGAAATACAGAAGGCTGGATGGGAGGCATTGAAAAAGCAGTTGGGACTTCCGGGGGCAATCAGATTCCTTTTGCAGTACGAAAAGGGAGAGGGAGATTATACCCAGTTAAGAAGAAAGATTTTCAAAGGGGAAACCGTTAAGAGCTTAATCAATGAGATGAAGAAGGAAAGAAAAGTTTCCGTAAGAAAAGATTAGATGGGATCATCAGAGCGAGAAAGCCAAAGGCAAACAATCTTAAAGGTGGTCTGCTCACGATTTTCCTGAAAAACTCCTCCAAAATCCCGCAGTTCTTTATGAGATGATGCCAGAGTCCTCCCTGACTGAATAATTCAGTCAACTTGGCAACTCCAAGCCAGGGATCGGGTCAGTTGATGATTTCGATAGGGTCTTTAATTTTGACATAAGACGCAAATTTCGGTAGACTTAGTAAACGGAGCCCTCTTCGGGTATAGGAAATGGACGAAGGCTGGATATAGGGTTTATGGAAGGATGGGATTAACCGAGCTAAGGTATTGTGAACGAGGAGTAACCCATGTCGAAAGCAGAACAATTGAAGGATGAAGCCATTCTTGAAAAGTTGCGCAAACTCTCCTCGGACAAGAAACGGGAAATTCTCGATTTTTTGGAATTTTTGGAGACGAGGGAGAAGGCGAAGGAATGGCTGGAGTTCGACGAATGGGCGGTTAATTTAGCAAAGGAGAGAGGGTTTGTCAATTTGACGCAAGGCGATATCGCTCAGATCGTCAACGATTTTAGAGGCGGCAGATAGTGCGTGTTGTGATCGATACGAACGTGCTAATTTCTGCAATCTTCTGGTCGGGAAAACCCAAACAACTTTTGAATCGAGCCCGCAAACAGAAAATCACCTTCGTTACCAGCAACGATCTCCTTAACGAACTAAAAGAAATTCTAATACGACAAGACAAACCCTTTCATCTTTCAGACCATGAGGCGGATCACGTCGTTGAGACAATGCGGGGTCTTGCTGAAGTCGTTCAGATTCGCAGCCGGATCACTGTGTGCCGTGATGAAATGGATAATAAAGTGCTGTCGTGCGCTATTGACGGAAAGGCCGCGTGTATCATCAGCGGGGATACTCACCTATTAGAGCTTGGATCTTTCCGAGGCATAAGAATAATCACCGTTTCAGATTTTTTGAACAAAACCGCGCAAACCCAATGAACTCGAAAAACCCAACAAACCCAGGTCACTTAATTACCCAATAACGAACTTCAATGTGCGGCTTCGTAGGATACATTTGGGCGGTCATCTGAGCCGTTTCAGAGCTTTGAGTTTTGAGCTCTTTAATGACCCAATGACTTCATGACTCAATGACTCTATTGTTTCTACTTTGAGCTTTGAGCTTTCACCTTTCACCTTTGTAACCCATGCTTAAATATTTAGTTCTATTTGTATTGGCTTCGGTCTTTTCCTTTTTGCTCACTCCCCTGGTAAGAAGGATCTCCAGAAGGCTTGGTGCGATTGACCTCCCCGGGGAGAGGAAAGTCCACAACCAGCCCATTCCCCGGCTTGGGGGATTTGCGATCTTTGTCGCCTTCAACCTTGTTCTCATCGTCTCCTCCCGATTCGATTTCTTCTACTTTCCCGTCGATTTTTTGAAGGAGATTGACTTCGGCTGGTTCTTTGCGGCATCCGCCATCGTCCTCGGATTGGGTGCAGTGGATGACTTCCGAAGGATACCTGTCAGCATCAAATTTTTCTTCCAGATCGTCGCCGGGCTTATCGTCGCACTTTTTTGTCCCAGGATTGATGTGATTTCGCTACCCTTTGGCACCTTTCACCTGGGGATCTGGTCGATTCCTGCAACCGTGCTCTGGGTGGTCGCCATCACCAATGCCATTAACCTCCTCGACGGCCTGGATGGCCTGGCTGCGGGAACTTCCTTGATTGTCTGTATCGCCATGTTCGGCATCTCCCTGATCAACCAAAATGTGGGAATGGCTCTTGTCGCCGTCATCCTCGCCGGAAGTATTCTCGGGTTTCTCAGGTATAATTTCCATCCCGCTTCCATTTTCTTAGGCGACTCGGGAGCCTACTTTCTCGGCTTCACGCTTTCTGTTCTCGCCCTTCTAAGCGGTTTAAAAGGGACAACGACCTTTGCCCTCCTGATTCCGATCCTGGCCCTCGGCCTCCCGATTATGGATACGATCCTCTCGATGCTCCGGCGCCTTCTAAAATCCCTCCATATCATGGAAGTGGACCCGGAAAAGAACGTCGTGAAATTCTTCTACCTCGACGGATGGAGTATGTTCAGAGCGGATCGGAGTCATATCCACCACCGGCTTCTCCAATTGGGTTTGACGCAGGGAAAAGCGGTGATGTTGCTTTACGGCGTTTCCTTGATTTTTGGAGGATTGGCCCTCTCCTCCATCTATTTCAAGAATCTCAATCACGCCCTTCTCATCACGACGATCGGCATTGCGGCTTATGTTGGAATAAGGAGGTTGGGATATAGCGAAGTTCGGGTTTTGAGTAACGGAGCGCTTCTTCCGTTGTTCGATGTGCCCGTTGTCAACCGGAGGATCCTCAGGGTCTTTGTGGATTTGGCTATTATTTCTGTATCTTGTTACCTTGCTTTTTGGCTTCGTTTCGAGGGCGACTTTGGCCAGGTGAAAAATTACTGCCTGACAACCCTTCCTCTGGTTCTTGCGACGAAGACAATCGTATTTTATTTTACAGGCCTTTACAAAGGGGCCTGGAGATACACGAATATCAACGATCTCATGAGAATGGTGAAGGCGGTTGTTTTGGGTTGTATCGTCTCAGGCTTGCTTCTATGGATGATTCCGGGCCTTGGGATCACGAGCCGGGCGGCATTGATGATCGATTTCAATCTTCTTCTCTTTTTTGTGGTCGGAGCAAGGAGTTCCTTCCGGATTCTTGAGTATCTGAACGCCACAAGAAATCATAACAGGGGCAGAAACGTCTTGATCTATGGGGTAGGTAAGACCGGGGCCAACGCCCTGAGAGAATTCATACATAATCCAATCTTGGGGTTGAGTCCTGTCGGTTTCATCGACGATGACCTTCGAAACCAAGGAAAACAGGTGAACGGGTATCCCGTCCTGGGAACGCTCAATTCATTAGAAAACGTCCTTAAGAAAAATCCAATCGCAGAGGTGATTCTTTCCATCAGTGACTTCCCGAAGGAGAAGCTTGAGCAACTGTCTCAAATCTGCTCCTCCCACCAGATCCCCCTCCGCCGTTTCCAAACCCGCCTCGAAGAA
>DASPPQ010000002.1:0-13926 GCA_035625415.1 Thermodesulfobacteriota bacterium | reverse complement strand
TATTGCGGATAAGTGTTATTCACAGCCCCTTTTCTAAAGAACTCCTCTCTTTATCAGCCAAAACTTTACTCCTCAGTGAATGTTCAAGAAGGAAATCATTCCTTCCTCTCATACCAGGCTTCCAAATACATTCCTTTTCTTAATAAAATACTGATTTCTCCTTAGAAGAAGGGGATCCATAAGGACGATCACCGATCGTGATTTTCAGCCTTACCAGTATGCGGTCGTCCAGATGAGGGATGCAAACGACAACCCGTTGATCGTAAGCGGGAAGACCGTCGAATTTTTCGGAACCGAGCCTTTGGATATTTCCAACTGTTCCTTATGTCATTCGGGTCAGGGGCAAGCAGCGAGGCTCTCCAGGGAAACCGGCTTTCCCTTGTTGGACAAAGAGTATGCTTACTGGAAAAAGAATTATCCTGACATCTCAGAGTATATGGCCAGACTTTCAGCAACTACGATCAATATCCTGGAACTTCACGACAAACATTTCAAGACAGGCTTTCTGAAGCTTTACGATCCGGATGCGGCATCAAACAGACTCGGCAAGGTAGGTTCGGTAAATTGCGCGGATTGCCACGGAGACAATATGTCGGGCAACCTACAGACTCCGAGGCCCGGGACAACAGGGTATACGCCGATCAAAGCGAAACCGCTCACCGAGGCGGTCCATTCCGTACATGCCCGGTTGATTCCCATGCCCGATAAGGCACGAAGAACACAGAACTGCCAGGTGTGTCATCCGACACACTGGCAGAGTGAAGAGATGAATAACTTTAAGACAAATCCGTACGAGATCACGGACGACTATGGAAATCCTCGATTCTCGGATTCGGACCTGCGGATCTCCGGAGGTGGATGCTTCCTGAGAAGGGATGCGCATACCAATCCTGATGTGGTTCCTCCCTTTTTCTTGAACGAAATAGGAAAGTGGTACCTGAATGAAGTAAGCCTGAAAGACGAAGAGGGAAAAGCGGTTCAGAAAATGAGGGGGTTATACTGCACAAACTGCCACAACCATTTGGCCCACGAACTATACAGATATGATGATCTCAGTAACGCTGTGTTGCAAGAGGGAAAGACCCTAAGGAATAAACCGGTCGAAGAGGTGATCCAGGCGGTAGCGGGTGGCGACAGAAAGAGATTTAAGGCCTTTTTTGCGGACCCCGTCGTGGGTGCGGAGGGAGACCCGTTATACGCATACTATGCGAATCACAAGGGAACAGTCCTCTTACGAATCTTAAAGGAAAAGGATGGAAGAGCGACACTTTCGCCGTGGAATACGAGTAGCGGAGAGACGGCCACCTATGCCTTGGTATCCGGAGGCAGTGATTGGTGGCTGTCGCCGGCAGAGCCCCATTGTGCGAACTGCCATATCGCTCCTTTTGTAGAGAGCAGAGGCGGGAAATACTTCCCCATCGACCAACCTAACAAGTACTCACTCTACCGATATTCAAAAGCGCACGGGCTCCTTGCATGCCAGTCCTGCCATCAATCGATGCATGGCTTGTACCCCGTCCGATACGATGGGGCGAAGCGGACAGTGGACTTAACATCCCATGAGCAAGCATTGCAGTTCAGCCCGGACGGAAAATATGCCGGACCGGTAACGTGCGCGGCGTGTCATGCCGTCAATGAGAAAGGAATTCCAGTTCAGCTGAGCGGGACGGAATACTACGGCGATTATTGGGCATCCGTAGTCCTCATTCACTTCATGCGCGAAGGAGATCAGAAAGTGCCTGTTTCAGAACTCACAAGAAAGTATCCCTACAGAAGGGCAAAAGAGATTGTTGAGAAGGGATGGCGGTGAGGAGCAAGGAGTAGCTACGTCCAAATTCCAGGGATAGGCTTTCCACAATACCTGCACTTCCCGGCCTTGAGGTTGATTTCTCCCATCATATACCCCCTCCGCTGGATGATCATTTTTTTGCACTTCGGGCAAAACGTATTTTCACCCTCATGACCCGGGATGTTCCCAATGTAAACGTATTCAAGGCCAGCAGAATAAGCCACTTCCCGCGCTTTTTCCAATGTCGATACCGGAGTGGGAGGGAGGGTCTTCAGCTTGTACAGAGGAAAGAAACGGGAGAAATGGATCGGAGTGTCCGGTCCCAATTCTTTTTTTATCCAGAGGCACATCTCTTTTATGGTTGACATCTCGTCGTTCTTTGTGGGGATGACGAGGTTCGTGATCTCCAGATGGACTTTTTCCCGCTTCAGGGTCTTCAAGGTCTCGAGAACGGGGTTGAGTTCTCCGCTGCACAGTTCGCGATAAAAATTCTCCGTGAATCCCTTCAAATCAATATTGGCCGCATCCAACACCCGGCATAGTTGTTTAAGAGGGGCCGGGTTGATAAAGCCGTTCGAGTGGTAAATGCTCAGAAGTCCTGACTTCTTAGCGACAGAACCGATGTCTATCATGTATTCATAAAAAATAGTCGGTTCCACATAAGTATAGGCAATCGAATGGGCTCTACTCTCTTTGGCTTCCTTGACCACCGTCTCCGGTGAGAATTCTTGACTGTAGACATCCTCCGGGGCAGCCTGTGAGATTTCCCAATTCTGGCAGAACTTGCACTGGAAATTGCATCCTGCCGTGGCGAGGGAAAAAGAACTTGTTCCGGGGAGAACATGAAAAAAAGGCTTCTTTTCAATCGGATCAATATGAACCGCACAGGGGTTTCCGTAAACCAGGCTGTAATATTTCCCATCGCGATTTTCTCGAACCCTGCAGATGCCTCTCTTCCCCTTGGCCACGCGGCAGCCGTGAGGACACAGCTCACACTGGATTTCTCCTCCCTCCAATGGAGCGAAATAGGGAGAAAGTTTTGTTTTGACGAGGCCCTTCTTGGTCCTTTGCGCGCGGGAGCTCTCTGGAAAGCCGAAGAGATAGGCGGCGGAGAGGATGCAGAAACTTGTCCCGCAGAACTGCAAAAACTGTCGCTTTGTAAATCCGGGATTCGAGACGGCCTTAGTATTCATCACGTTCTTAAACCAATTTGTGCCCTTTCCATCAGGCTTTGTACCAGCTTCCATGCCATCGCCCTCGTTCTCTTGGAATTTCTCCATAACACATTATACACCTCTTCGTACCCAGCCTGCAAACTTAATTCGGCATTATTGACAACGTTGTTTTTTTTGCTATAGTGAACCCCGTTACAAATTCCGGAGAAGCATCATTTCTACGGGGTAAAGCCACCCATTCAGGGGGATGAAATGATTTCGCATAAGAGCTTTAGAGAACTCGCAAACCGCGAAGTGGAAGGCCTGGACTATCGAATCAGGTTCGAAGTAAGAGATCCACGGGTTCTTATCATGGCCCCCCATGGCGGAAGAATCGAGCCTGCGACAGCAGAAGTTGCTGAAGCGATTGCCGGCATGGAATACTCTTTTTACAGTTTCGAGGGGTTAAAAGCCGATGGCAATGGTGTGCTTCATATCGAAAGTCACCTTTTCGATGAGCCTCGTGCACTGCGGGCCGTTGAAAAGGCCGATACCATAATCACGGTGCATGGGCAAGTTGACTGGGAAGAGGCGTTTGTGATGGTGGGTGGTCTTGACGATGGTTTGCGTTCGGAGATACAACGGCAGTTGGAAGCAGCCGGTTTTCAAACCCGGCCTCCTTCTGAAGGACTGATGGGGATCGATCCAATGAACATTTGCAACCGGGGAAAACGGGAGCGAGGTGTTCAGTTAGAAATTAGTCGCAAGGTGCGTGACGGTCTCAGAGCGAGTCAAGACCGGCTCCAAGCGCTCGCCAACGCTGTTCGAAAGGGAATCCGATTAAATTTGGCCAAGTAAGACCATGATGATAGAAGACGGTAAGGTTCTCACAGGAAACCTGAGGCGTGAGGTCATGACCAGGGCTGAATTGGAGCGCTCGATACGTAAGCACGAGCTCGATCCGGACACCGACCTCCCTTTAATCCAGGGAGCATTGCTGGAACAGGAAGGGACCGTGACGATTTTGCACAAAACTGAATCCGACCAGGCCCACCACAGGAAAACCGTAGGGAAATTGCCCGGGAAGGAATAGAGGAAGGGAATCTCATGATCCTATATCCCGTTAGCGAAGAGAAGAACAGATGGCTTAAGGGAAAAATGGAAGCCCTCGATATTCATGAGAAAGACATCGAAGAGAAATTCATACGGTCTTCGGGCAGTGGAGGGCAAAAGGTCAATAAGACTTCGACCTGTGTTTATCTCAAACATATTCCGACAGGGATCGTAATAAAGTGCATGAGAGAGAGGAATCAATCTCTCAATCGATTTCTTGCGAGGCGTGAGCTTGCCATGAGGATCGAGAAGCTGTCAGGACGGGTGATGCCTGAAGATATTAAAGGTAGAAAAGCAAGGCGGCAGAAGTTAAGAAGAAGAAAGAGGGCAAAGTCAAAATACGCAGGCGCCAATTGATCGTTCCCTCTCATTCCCTTTTGAGGGGGGGAGATGAATTTCTTGAGCAGAGGGAGGCGGGGAGGGGTTTTTCTCGAAAAGGAGGTTTCCGCTGAAGCAAAGGTTGTCCGCGATGCGGATCTCTTGGAATGCATCCTGCAGGCGCGGGAATACCAGACGCTAGGATATCCTGATGTCGCTGACTGGATTCTTAATGCTCAGGCGGCTCTCAAGACAGAAACCGCAAAGAAAATAGCCGCAGAATGCCTTAGGACAGAACCCAAGGAATGGTGGCAAGGATTGAAGGCTCATTGAAGGATCTTTCTGGACGAAGGCGGAGGAGAGAGTGAAGCCCAATAATATATTTTCGAAACTCCCTTATTTTATGCAGGATGAAATCTCTGAGACGCTCCTGAAAACCAAAGATTTCAAACTGGAGCGAATTGTGTCGTCCGGGCAGGCGACGCCTCCTGGAAAGTGGTATGATCAGGATACCAATGAATGGGTCATTCTGTTGAGTGGCAGCGCTGGGTTGCTTATGGAAGGTGAGACAGATATATGCGCGATGCATCCTGGGGATTATATCCACATCCCTGCTCATCAGCGTCATCGGGTCGAATGGACGGACGCGAAGCAAAAAACGGTCTGGTTAGTTCTGCATTATGATTACAACTTAATTCCCTCTCCTGCGACGGGGGAGGGTAAGGGGGATTGAAGAATATGGCAAAGAGACTTGTTGTGATCGGAGGTGTGGCCGCGGGTCCCAAGACAGCCGCCAAGGCAAGGAGATGTGATTCGGAGATGGAGATTGTCATTTATCAGGAAGAAGATGATATCTCCTATGCGGGCTGCGGGCTTCCTTACTATATCAGCGGTGTTATCAAAGATCGGGAAGAGTTGATTTCCCGAACACCGGGTAAGTTTGCCCAGGACGGAATCAAGATTCTCAAAAACCGCAAGATTGAAAGAATTGACCTCCAGAAGTCTACCGTTTCAGGCAGAAGCGTTGGATCGGGAGCGACCTTCACAGATCATTTTGATCGATTGGTTATTGCGACAGGAGCTTATCCCATTCGACCCAAAATCGAAGGTCTTGACCTGAGAAATGTCTTTTACCTCCGTTCCATCTTTGATGCAGATACCATCCTTAAACAGATTCAATCAAAAGACATCCGAAATGTAGTGATTGCCGGAGGAGGTTATATCGGACTTGAAATGGCTGAGTCCCTTGTCCAGGTAGGGAAAAATGTGACGATCGTTGAGCTGGCTCCTCAAATCCTAACACTTTTTGACGAAGACTTTGCCGGCGTCCTACAACAATACCTGGAGAAAAAGGGAGTGAAGGTTTTCACTTCAGAAGGCATTCAAACGTTAAGGGGCAAAGAAGGGAAGGTCACTCATGTTCAAACGACAACCCGTGAAATTGAGGCAGATGCTGTTTTGATGAGCCTCGGGATTCGTCCCGATGTGGAGCTGGCAAAACAGGCGGGGCTGAAGATCGGTGAAACCGGAGCGATCTGGGTCAATGAGAAGATGGAGACAAGTGCTGAGGGGGTCTATGCCGCTGGCGACTGTGCAGAGACGACCCATCTTATAACGCGGAAGAAAGTTTGGGTCCCCTTGGGATCTACGGCCAATAAACAGGGCAGAGTCGTGGGAGTCAACGTCTGCGGCGGAAATGCTGCCTTTCCTGGGATCATGGGAACGGCGATCTTCAAGACCTTTGATTTCAATGTTGCCAAGACTGGATTAAACATGAGAGAGGCGGAGAAGGAAGGTCTTCATCCACTTCAGGCCGTTGTCAGAGGATACGACCGGGCTCATTATTACCCGGGAGGCAAGGAGTCCACCTTAAAGGTGATTGCAGAGAAAGGGACAGGGAGGATTCTGGGGGGCCAGGCGGTTGGGGAGGGTCCTTCGGATAAGTTCATCGATATTCTGGCCATGGCTCTTCATGGCAAAATGACCTGCCAGCAGCTCGCCTCCGTGGATCTGGCTTATGCCCCTCCGTATAGTCCGGCCTTCTCTCCAGTGATCGTGGCGGCTAATGTGTTGATGAACAAACTGGAGGATAAGGTGAAAGGGATTCAGGCTTCTGAGGTGAGAGAGAAACTTGGAACGTCAGGAAAAAATTTTCAGATATTGGATGTCAGAGAAGAAGCAGAGGTGAAAGCGAAACGGATTCCCGATGCGATCTGGGTCCCTTATGGGGAACTAAAGAAGCGTCTCGGTGAGCTCGACAAGGGAAAAGAGATTGCAGTCCACTGCGAGTCGGGTCTTCGTTCCTACAAAGCTTGCCTCAAACTTCAACAGGAAGGGTTCCAAAATGTGAAGAACATTGACGGAGGGCTTCTCTGCTGGTGTTACGATCTCATATCAGAGGACAAGAGCAAGGGATCATGATTTCGTGCTTGGCAGAGATGGAAAAATAAAGAATGAATAAGGTGCCTTTAATCGATGGCCATGCCCATTTGGAAGAGCTGGAAGACCTTCGTGAGTCACTTCAAGAGGCTGAGGCAGGCGGTGTACGAGGTATCGTCGCCGTCGGGATGGATAGAGAGTCAAACCAAAAGGTTCTTCAAATCGCAAAAGAAAATAAGGGATATGTCTATCCAGCCATTGGCTACCATCCGCGGCAGATTAAAAGAGAAGAGGTGGAGGCGAACCTCTCTTTTATTCGAGACCATGTTGAAAGATGTGTCGCCTTAGGGGAGATTGGACTGGATTATAAAGTCAAAGTCAAGAAGGAGCTGCAGCGGGAGGTCTTTGGGGAACTGCTGTATATCGCTCTTGAGTCTGACAAGCCGGTCATTATTCACTGCCGATTTTCGCATCGTCGGGCCTTTGAGATGGTGCGAGAGAGGAAGGTCAAGCGAGCCGTCTTTCATTGGTATTCCGGACCCCTCCGACTTTTAGGGGAAATTTTGGAGGCGGGCTATCTTATTTCTGCCACTCCTGCTTTGGCTTATAGTCCTCCTCATCAGGAAGCAATCAAACGGGCACCTGTAGGGAGGATTCTGCTGGAGACGGACACACCCGTAAGCTATCAGGGGAGAGAATCCAGGCCGAAAGATGTGCGGATGACACTGGAAGAAGTAAGCCGGCTTAAGGGGCTGGATCCGTCGGTTGTGTCAGAACAGACGACCGAAAACGCGTCCCGGTTTTTCAAAATTCGCTTCTCACCTTGAATCTCCTGTTGACATATCATGTTCGATTAGATTATTCTTTTTCGCAATCCATCTGCCTTTTGTTCTATGGAAAAAGATTGTACTTTTTGTAAGATCATCAAGGGAGAAAAGGTAGCCGATTTTGTGTACCAGGACGAATCACTGGTCGTATTTAAGGATATCCGACCCCATGCTCCGGTTCATCTCCTGATCGTTCCCAGAGAACATATTCGAAGCCTCAACGATCTAAAAGAGAAAGACAGGGATATTGTTTTCAAAATGATCGTCAAGGCGAAGGAGATGGCAAAAGAGCATTCCATCGCAGAGTCAGGGTATCGCCTGCTTTTTAATGTGGAGCGGGGTGGGGGCCAGGTGATTTTTCACCTCCATCTTCATTTGCTCGGAGGATGGTGATATGGGGGACTTTTCCGAAGATATGTAGGCATATGCAAATCACTCGATTCCGGATTTTCGTTGTAGCTCTGCTATTCGTTATCCTTTTCGGTTGTGCGCCATTTGTGGCCAAACCGATCCCTCTTTCTTTTGAAAAGCCAGAGCAGTGCCGGGAATTCTTGAACCGATTGGATGAGGCCGTTGAAGACACGGGTGTGAAGGACGCCTCGAACGCGCCAATCCCTGGATTTCCTTATCTTCGGACGAATCGTTTCACTGCTTCCTTGAAGAAAAACCTAAGAGATGACGGGCAGAAGAGAGAATGGTCCCGATGGATGCAGCAGTTGGATCTCCTGTCCAGGGAGAAAGAACTGAGTAACCTGCCCGATCAAGCGATTTCTTCTTTGAATCTTGAGGATGGAAGAAAAGCAGAACGAGACTGGCTATATGCTCAGGTGAAATCCTGTTCTTCTATGGTCATGAGTCATGATCAAGGCCGATCGGATTTTTACGACACGCTTTTTTCCCTCGTAAACGTCCCTGAGGAATATTCCTGTCTCAGAAGAACTGTTGGTCTTTATCCTTTGGTGGCAATCCCGGTGGCTGTACTAACAGAACGATCGTTAAACAAAGTCAGAAAAACGTTTGAGACAGACGTGAAAGATCTCCCCGTTGATGGACAACTGAGGTCATTCGTCCCACAGAGTCAAGTTTCTCTCTCCGGCAAAGAGGTTCAAGAGATCATCGAAGACTCCAGGAAAAATCCCTTAGGCGTTCCTCTGCCAAATAAAGACCAGGAGGAGAAGATGGCTTGGGCCTTTGCCCCTGTCTTTATTCAAGATACAGTGGCTCCATATGATCGTCTGGGGCAGGTTGAATGGAAGGATGATCGCGTGGACATCGACTCGGAAAGGTCTACCGTCTATTATTACACCTCTCACGCCTTTCTGAAAGGAGAACCCATCCTCCAGATCAACTATGTCATCTGGTATCCGGAACGAGCCGGGAAGAGGGCACCGTCTATTGAGAAGGGCCACCTGGACGGACTGACGGCCCGGGTATCGCTTGACAGGGAAGGGAAGGTCTTCATGGTGGATACGGTGAGCGACTGCGGATGCTATCATTTCTTCTCACCCGAGAGGGAGAAAGTTGAACGGGTCCGGTCCAGACCTTTGAGCTTCGACCCTTTTGTGCCCGAGTGGCTTCCAGCTATTTCATCCGGAGAGCGTCTTGGAATCCGGATCAATTCGGGTTGGCATCAAGTGCAGCGCCTCACGCCTGTCGGAGAATTTTCCGAATCCATTCCATACTCGATGATGCGTTATGATGCCCTCGAAGCTCTTCCCCGTGAAAACGGAAGAACGGAGAGCATTTTTAGTTCAAAAGGAATCGCCAAAGGCTCGGAGAGGCCGGAGCGGTATATTCTGTTTTCGATGGGGATCCCGTCCGTTGGAAGCATGCGCCAACGCGGTCATCACGCCATCGAGTTAATTGGGAAGGACTATTTTGATAACCCATACCTATTTGACGAAAATTTTGTCTTCAGATAAACTATTCAGGCTCAGTAGAGTATGCTTCGCATCGGCCTTCTCGCTTCTTACGCTGGTGAGCTTTCTGCCCTTCGCAGAAGGCGCAGAGGAGAATCGGGTCCTCGCCGTCGTTCAAAAGATGGAGTCTGCGTTTAAGAGTGTCGAGGATTATACCTGTGAGGTGGAGCAGATTTTTTATAAAGACGGGGAAAAGAACGAGCGCTATCAGTTCAAATTTTATTTCAAGAAAGGAAAGAAAATACGGGTCGATTTTTCACGCCCTTATTCATCCCTGACCATTTTTTATACGGAAGGGGACAAGGAGGCGACCGTCTTACCTCTTCGCTTCCTGCCGGCAATGAAATTTCGGCTTTCCATTGACAACCCCCTTATCCGGACGCCCTCTGGGCAAGGGATTAACCAGACGGACATGGGGTATTTTATCGGTTTTCTCTTCAAAAACCTCGAGAAGGTAAAACAGAAGACGGATGAATTCTACGAGGATGAAGATCAAATAAGATTCTGGCTGTGGGGTCTGGACTATATTGAAGGGAAAAATCTCGAAAAATATCGCATCATCATATCGAAGCAATATTGGCTTCCCATCCGGATCGAGAGATATGATCTGGAGGGAAAACCTCTTGAGGTCAGCATTATTCAAAACTATACGATTAACGCTTTTCTCAGCGACAAGCTTTTTGTTCCGTAGAATTTGATCTGCCGTTTGGAGTTAAGAAAAAGACGAGAGTATTTAAACTAAGGTCATTGACCATGAATCAGCGATTGATAACAAAGACTCTCATCATTTTCGTGTTTTTGTGCCTGCTTCTCGACGCCGGCTGCAGCTACATGGTGAGAAACGACAAGCGCCAAATTTATCTGAAACCCAGATATGGGTTGGATAAGTTTATTTCCGTCCAAGGGTACAATCTTCACTATGTTGAGGCGGGGGAAGGGGAACCCATCCTTCTCATCCCCGGCGCATTCAGCACATACAGGCATTGGAATAGAGTTATTCCCTACCTTTCAGAACACTATAAACTCCTTTGCCTGGATTACCTCGGTGTAGGAGATTCGGACAAACCCAAGTCCGGGTTCGGCTACACGATAGAGGAACAGGCCGATTTGATCGTGAAAATGATCGAAGCCTTGCAGATCCAGGAAGTCCACATTCTGGGCGTATCCTACGGGGGAGCCATTGCCTTGAATCTGGCCGCCCGGTACCCCGAGAAAGTGGACATGATCGTTTCGATTGAGGGAAACGGTATTAAGCACCAAAATGTTCCTTATAAGCCCATGAAGGGTCTTTTAGGCTGGCCTGTATTCGGGGAGCTTTCTGTTGGGGTGATTCGATCGGGAATCGCCGACAAACTCGTTGCGAAATCGGTGATGGGGAAGGCATGGGAGCAGATGAGCGAGGCAGAGAAAAAGGAAATTGTTGAGATCATGGCACAAAATAACAAAACAGCGTCGCGGGTTTCGTGGCGTCTGATTTCCCAGACCATCGAGACATCGAAAGATTTCTCGGACCAGGCCAAGACCATCCGGTCGCCTGTTCTTTATCTTTACGGCGCGGATTCCTACTACCATGGGATGGCTGAGACAAATGCGGAGTTTTTGAAACACTATCTCCCCAATGTCGAAATTGTGCGGTTTAACGACGGGATCCACGACTTAGAGCTGCAGAAACCTAAAGAAGTGGCAGACATCGTTCTGCAATTTCTAAGTAAGAACCGATTCGCCCGGAAAAAGGAAATAACAAAATCCAAAATTTCAATCCCCAAATAAAACCGAACCAAAACTGTCCTCCCCTCTCCCCCGTTGGGAGAGGGCGGGGCGAGGGGGTAAGAAGTGGAGGTTGGTAATTGGTGATTGGAATTTTGGGCACTCTAAGAGACCACGATCTCCTCAATATATTTTACCCAGTCATACCCGTAGGCATCTTCATAGACCAGTCTCAGAGGAAAGCCGTGTTTGCGAGGAAGGGTTTCGCCATTCACCCGATAGGCCAAAAAGATCTTTTTTTGATCGAGTTCTTTTAATGAGATTCTGGCACGCTTTTCACCATTTCCAACAACATCGACATATTGAGCCTCTTTTTTAATCTGCGCTTCCTGAAGCAACCTCTTCAAGGTAACTCCTGTCCAACGACCGTTGTTGGAGAAGAAACCGGAACAAATGAGGAGGACGGTTTCCGTCAATGAAGGATAGGTGAGAATTTGATCGTAGCTGAGTGAGAGAGGGCGCTCCACCTTTCCCGTAACTTTGAGTCGATAAGTTTTTGAATCGATCACTACATCCGTGGGACCCATGGTCCCAAATTGTTTGAGGGGATCGACTTCCAGATTTCGGTTGTCAATCTCCGCCGGATTCATGTTGAGCAGTTGGTTCTTCGGAAATCCTTTGGGAAGGAGTTGCTTTGCTTTCGCCCAAACCTTTGCGGCGAAGCCCCAACCCAACAAAAAACTTCCAAGTCCAAATTTTAGGAATACTCTTCTCGTCCAAATCATTCTACGCGTATTATATCGAAAAACACCTCCTCAATTCAATGACTTCAAGCCAAAAATAGATTGACACATTTGTTCCGTGTTCATATAATCCTTCCAACTATAAAATAAACTTAACACATAATGTTATGTGAGATAAGCAAAAAGGGAGATGGATATGAGCAACCTTGATCAATTTATCCAGCTAATACCAAAAGGTGCTATATGGGCGGGACAAAAGGAACGAGAAATATTGCAAGTTGGTGTTCCACTCACCGAAAGTCAATTGCAAGAAGTAAGAATTACCCCTGTAATGGAACCCGAAAAGGTAAGAATTCTGCGAGTAAGTGCAATTCCCTTACCTGACGATCCAGGGTTAAGGTTTGCGGCACAGGCCATTCAATTGGTAACTCCCCGAACTCAAGAAAAAGAGGGACGTAGTTGAAAAATAGCACTTTACGGATAGACGTAACTGTGGTAGTGATTTGTTATGCCCCGCCAAGCAAGATTAGATGCTCCAGGCACTCTCCACCATGTAATGATCCGCGGGATTGAAAGGTCTCCGATATTTAAAGATGACCAAGACCGGCAGGATTTTGTTTCCAGGATGGGGATGTTAGCCCAGGAAACGGGGACCAAAATTCTTGCCTGGGCTTTGATGAGAAACCATGTTCATCTTTTGTTCTTTAGCGGACCTGCTGGCATCTCCAAATTCATGCGCCGTCTCTTAACTGGTTACGCTCTGCGATACAACCGGAGGCATCGGAGAAACGGCCATCTCTTTCAAAACCGTTATAAGTCCATCATTTGTGAAGAGGGAAGTTATTTACTGGAGTTAGTTCGTTACATTCATTTAAATCCCTTAAGGGTTGCTGCGGTAAGGAGTATGAGGGAATTGGATCACTTTCCCTGGAGCGGTCACATGATTTTGATCGGAAGGGAAAAGAACGACTGGCAGGAGAGAGAATACGTGCTCCAACAGTTTCATAGGAGACAAGGGAGGGCCATTCGGGCCTACCGAAAGTTCATGGAGGAGGGGGAAGGCCAGGGGCGGCGGCCAGAGTTAGTAGGCGGTGGACTGATCCGAAGCTTAGGGGGATGGTCGCAAGTAATGTCTTTAAGAAGATCACGGAAAAGGATGGAATACGACAGCCGGATATTAGGGAATGGAGACTTTGTAGCTGAGATTATAAGGGAAGCGGAGAAGAAGGTGCGGAGATATCGTCGGCCCGACGAAATCAATAATTCAATCGACTATGCCATTAGAGAGATATGCCTTAAAGAAAGGGTTTCGGAACAGGAATTGCGGCTGGGGGTACGGACGAGAAAGTATTCGAGAGTACGAGCGAAGATTGCCTATCATCTGTGTCATGAGTTTGGGATTTCGAGGGCTGAGATTGCCCGGGAACTGGGGGTATGTACTTCAGCGATAGCTAAAGCCATTCAGAACATAGAGGGGGCGGAGAAAAAGTGTTAATTTTCAACTACGTCCCTTTTTGCCAAAATCTTTTATGGAAAAGTAAATGATCTTTTTCAGTAAAGAGAGGGCATCGCTCTACAATTTGTTTGACAAGGGGGGAAAGAAGCCGTACATTATGCCAAAATGATCTTGGAAGACATAACTTACGATTTTAGATCAACCGAAAAAGGAGAGAAATGATGGGGCTGTTAGAAGGGAAAATAGCGATCATCACCGGCGCTGGCCGGGGAATCGGAAGAGCGGAGGCCTTGGCCATGGTCAAAGAAGGCGCCAAGGTCGTGATCAATGATCTGGGTGGCGGCTTGGATGGAACGGGAAAACAGGCCATGATCGCTGACGAGGTGGTGAATGAAGTCACGGCCATGGGCGGTCAAGCGGTTGTCGATTACTCGGACGTGGGAACGCTGGAAGGCGTGGAGAATATGATCTGGAAAGCGCTCAACAGGTTCGGCCGCCTGGATATCATGGTTAACAACGCC
>DASPPQ010000001.1:0-11606 GCA_035625415.1 Thermodesulfobacteriota bacterium | reverse complement strand
AAGGATATAAAGGTCCTTGATAAAGACATGGATAGGCTTTATTCTGAAATCAATACCCTACGGAAAGAAAATGATCTCACCAAGAATGATTTATCGGGCATGAGAGCAGAAAACCGAAGGTTGAAGGCAGACTTCTTGCTCCAGCTCGAAAATATTCAATCTGAAATGCGATCCCTTTCGACAGATATCGAGGAATATAAGGAATTGTTTAAACGACCTTCGAAGGAAATGGACCTGATCAAGGAGGATATGGAAGGTCGATTAAGAACCCTGGAAGAAAGGAGAAAAACTGAGGAGGAAAAAATCAAAGAATTAGAGGATCGCCTCAAGTCACCCGAGCCGAAGACCCCCGGGCTGGAGTCGAAACCCATGGCATCGGATAAACCGGCTTCAACCAAAGAGGTCCTCTCTGAGTTAAAGGGAGTTTCCACGGGGATGGGGGACCTCTATCGAGATGCTTACGAAACCTTCCATAAGGGAGACTTAGAAGGAGCCCGAGGGAAATTCGAAGGCTTTCTCAAACAATATCCCAACACGGAACTCTCTGGCAACGCTCAGTTCTGGATCGGAGAGACCTATTATCAGAAGAGAGATTTTGAGAAGGCCATCTTGGAATATGAAAAGGCAGTTACCCAGTATCCGGAATCAGGCAAAATTCCGGCGGCCCTATTCAAGCAAGCGCTCGCCTTTCTGGAACTTGGGGATAAGACAGACGCCGGGGGTCTATTCAGAAAGGTGATCGAGCGATATCCCCATTCGGATGAAGCGAAAATGGCAAAGAAAAAACTGGAAACAATCAAGTAATTTTCCGGTCATTACAGAGGAAGATTTGTATTTTATACCCTTTATAGGACGTTATAGGTTCTTTCAACCAGAGATCGTTCACTTTTGACATCATAAACCCCTACACTTTGTACCTGCTCGGGTGTATTTGTCAGCTGAACCCATTTGGCTTTTGGTCGTTGGTTTGGAGATCTCACAGTTATAAGAAAGATGATGAAGCTAAAAACCGAGCAGTTCTTAGGCTGATTCCTCATTGGAGCTCAAATTTAATTGGGATATTTACCCAGCAGGAGATTGGAACGTTTCCCTTCCTGGCGGGGATGAATCTCCATCTTTTCACCGTGGCGAGAGCGGATTGATCAAGAACTTCGTAGCCTGAAGACTCATTCAACTCGACCTCACCCACCCGGCCATCGGGAAGAACCTCCACCTTCAATTTGACTTTCCCCTGGTACCCTTTGTTCCTGGCTTCCTGAGGATAGGGAGGTTTTGGATTCTCACCATACTTGGGTAAGGCTGCACCCGGACCATCCCGACCGCCCCCCCTTCCAGTCCCTGACCCTTTTCCCGAGCCTCCGAAGCCGTAACCCGCGCGTTCCACCCCAGTCCCTTTTCCTATCCCTCCCCATCGAGCCCCTCCTCCCATCCCTTCTCCTTCATCAGAAACGCTCAGGGAGGAACCTCCAGTGCCTGTCCCAGTTCCTGATTTTGTAGAGGTATTTTTTTCTTCAGAGGAGAGCGCTTTAGGGATAGGGAGAATCTCTTCCTGTTTGGAGTCCGTATTCAGAATCGATGTCTCCGCCATTGGTAAGGGAATTGGCTTTTGTATGTTTTCCTCATCCTCCTTGAGCTGGGTGAGTTGTTTTGGCTCTTTAACAGACTCACTCTTTTTTGCCTCTTCCTTCGGCCTAATTTCTTCTTTTTGAATTTGAGGTTTTGCAGGAATGGGCTGGGGAGCAGGCAACGCCTTGGGGCGAAGGGGTTTTAAGTTGGTCTGGGGGGATAAGGGCTGAATGGCCACCCGATAAACAAGAACCCTACCTCTTGTCGTTCCTGTCTTGAGGTTAAGAATCAGAAAACTGATTAAGACAAGATGGAGGAGGAAAGAGAAGACTCCCGTCCTCAGTAGTCCGCCCGTATCCGATTGAGGAGAATCCATAAGAAAGCTAAGTTGTTTCCCCATATTTCTTAGTCTATTCATTTTTTTAACTCTATTCCCAATCCAGGATTCTTCACGCCCCATTGCATTAAGACATCCATCACCTGTATCACTGAATCATATCTAACATTCTTATGCCCGTTGATCATCACAAAAGCGTCCGGTTTGCTCCTCATCATGGCCGTCAGCTTATATTTGAGTGCCTCTAAATCCAGTTTCGTATGTTCCAAGAAAACCTCGCTCTGAGCATTAATGCTGATGACGACGTCTCGCGATGGCTCCTCAACCGACATCTTGCGGTAATCGCGCACATGCAGTGTCCGTTCACGTTAAAATCGCGCGGTTAATGCAACGCGCGCCTGAAACGGCTCTACGGGATGGTAAACATCCTGAAACACCGGCGCGGCCGTTGGTGTCACGCGCGACGTGTAAGCGTAGTCAATGTCGTGGTCGTGGCGGTTGAGCAGGTTCAACAATACGACGGAAATGCGCCAGGTCTTGTTGATTTGGTAAGCAACTTCCCCATTGAGCGAAAGTGTGGGGCGGGATTGATAAATTCCGTCCGAGGTCAAATCCCGCGGGCCAAAGTAGCGGAGCCGCAGACTGGCCGAAAAGCCATGCCAATCGTGTAACGTGATGCCCGACGCGATCACCAATCCAACCGCCTCGGGCACACGCTTACCACCGGGACTGCCGGGCGCGGCGTCATTCGCGTCCACCGAGTCAAAACGAGCGATGGAATCCGCAATGTCAAAGTCAAACGCCAGATGTTCAATCGGCGTGAAGTAGTTCGCCCATTCAATCCCGTAGCGGTTGCTCCCCGATTTTGAAGCAACCGTGCCGCCGGTATCGCCATCCTGCTGGAGTTCGGAATCGCTGTGTAGATACCACAGTGACACGGTGCTTTGGAGGTGGGGCAGAACCAGCGTGCGCACGCCGATTTCCGCCCCTTTCGTTTGGACCAGAGCGGGAATTTTCGTGGCCGGCGTTCCGGGGTAGGGATTGTCCGCCGAAACCGGTTGCACTGTCTGCGTGGTGCCACGTCCATCATTGCTGTGAAAACCGAAGCCGCCTTGCAGATAAATTTCCGTTTTTGCCCACGGGCCGAAAATCAGACTCAATTTCGGACTGGGCAGAAGTTTGCTGGAAGTGCCGGAATTGGCCCGGTTGACAAGGCTGTTAACGTTAAAAGACTGCAAATCACCGCGCAATGCCGCGACCGAGCGGAAAAATTCCGCCCACTTCACTCTGTTTTCCACGTACAATCCAACTTGGGTGTCCGTAAAATTATCCGCTTCCGTGGTGGCGGGCAGAATGGTGCCGGTCTCGGAATCAAGCTTGTCCACGCGCACGCGGTTTTCTGTTTGGTAAAGCCCATTGTTGATCCAGTCGTTGCGGATTTGCAGACCAAAAGTGTTTTGAACGTCCTTGCCAAACCACTTGCTGAAAATCGTGTGCCGAGCGTCGAGGCCGGCCACCCAGCGTTTGTCCTGCTGCTCGAATTGGTCGCCTTTGCTCGTGTCGGTCAGGAAGTAGGTGAAGTCAGAAAACAAATCGAGGTAGTAGTAAAAGCCGTAGGCCATGATTTTCGTCTCAGAATTTTCATTTTTGCGGTGCCATTCGGCTTGCAAACTGTAACGGTCTGAGTCGCCGCCATCGGTGGGATTGAGGGTGCCATAGAAATTCGTCGCCCCAAAGCTGGCGGGAATCTGATCACTTGAATTCCAGCGGCCATGATAGCCGTGAAACGTCGCGCTCCAGCCGTCCATTTTGTCACCCTGGCTGTAGGTCAGAATACCGTTGAACTTCCAGTAGTTATCCGGGCGATCCCACGGGCCGTTATCGTGATACGCTTCGGCGCCATAAAGCAGATGGCCGTCGCCGAGCTTTTGCGAAATCCCGAAAACGCCGCGCTCGTAACCGAACATCCCACCCTCTGCGGTGACGAAGTTTTGGGGCAACGTTTTGTAAAACACCAGATGCGCCGATCCAGCGGAACCGTAGTTGCCGACGTCCGCGTAGTAAGGACCTTTTTCGTAATCCACGCGCTCCACAAATTCCGGGATGACGGTGTTCATGTCGGAATAACCCTCGCCGTGCGCGTGCGACGGCAGATTGAGCGGCATATTATCGAGGAACACGGCGAAGTCTGTGCCGTGGTCCAGATTGAATCCGCGCAAGAAATACTGGTTGGCCTTTCCACCGCCGGCGTGCTGGGTGATAATCACACCCGGAACGGTTTCAAGGATTTCGCCGCTTCGCAAAATGGGGCGGTCGGCCAATTGCTCTGCGCCGGTGGCGCCCTGACTCGCGGATTCCGCGATACCAAGCATGCTGTCCTGCCGGCCCGTGACGACGACTTCCGGCATTTCTATCTCATCGTTTGTGCTTGACTCGGTCGACTGCGCCGGGTTGTTAGTCTGCGCCAAGGAGACGCTGGACATCATACTGATGGCCAGAATTAAGATGATAAACTGTCTTAACATTCTTTAGACCTGACCAAGATGAGGAAAAGGGTTTCCAACCGCACACCATTTTCTTTCTATAAAAAAAACCACGAGATGTGTCGCTTCAGCAAGACACAAACCTTCGTGGTTTTGATTTCGATAAAATAAAAAAGCCACGAGAGCGGGTCTTCAGACCCAAACCTTCGTGGCACTAAATTTAGATATTTTTATAAACAATTTACTCTTCTTTGTCAAGAAAAAGATTTTGACAAATCCGAAAAGTTATATTGATATCAGCCACGAAGGCAGAAGGGTCCGGAGACCTTTCCCTTCGTGGTTTTCTTTTTTGAGCAGACATAGGAATGCGTCGCCCCTTTGGGCTTTCTTCAAGGGCTGTTAGTGAGGCAAAAGCGTAGGGTCCATTAATTCAATATCGATGGACCCCAGCTTTCTGACGTCCTTTTGATCGAAAGGAGAAGGGACTTGATATGAAGATGCACGCTTAACCCCTGATTCAAACGTAATTGGGAAAGTAAACGCGTTGCTCCTATTTCCGGATTTGGCAAAAACGGAGACCGTCAAGGTAATGGGTGTCCCCTCGGATAGAATCGATGTTTTCGGACTGAAGGTATTCCATTGGAGGTACCCCTTAAGGTGCTTACGATCCGTTGGCTTAACATGCACCCAACTGATCGGATAGCGGCCGTAGCCGGCCTGGTCGACTACCGTTGCAATCCTGACCATCCCCCCGTCCGGATCCTCTGCCTCAATATAAACCTTCAGGATGTCTCCATACTTTATTTTTTTTACAGTAAATGCGTGTGTTATAAAAGGATGTCTGGGTTCATCCGGTTGGCCGGCCATGGTGCGACGACCCAGGATTTTATATCCGATGTCCTGTGCAAAATCGCTGATCTTCACCATCATATCATCAATGCCTTTCTGTTGGGCATAAACAGTGACAGGCGGTTTTTCCTCGGCGACACTGATCAGGCGGGCATCAAGACTCACATAATCGTGAGTCTTTGTGATACTTCCGAGAACGATATAATCGGCTCCGATTCTCATCCCGATCTTCCGGGCTACTATTTCGTCAAGACGGATCGGTTTCTCATCATAGAGAGCTCGTTCCACAATCGATCGTTCGATGACAACAACTCCCTCCTCGACGGTAATTCGGGAAGTGAGGATGTCATTAATCCCTTCCCGGAGATAATCGAGATTTTCCTGGCTGTAAATCATAAAAGGGAGGATGGCTACCTTATAGACCTTGTTGGGATCTCTGTTTTGAGTGATCGAAGGAGAAGGAAGGGCAAAAATAGAGATGAGGAACAAGAACAGTAATATCGGTTTAGATTTCATAGGAATTCCTTCCGTGGATTTAGAATGGGACAGAAAATAACGGTTTCCATTATTCCATTCGATTGGATTTTATTAAGAATCAGACAAGATGTCAATGGGGATTGAGTTTAAACCCTAAGAAGACAAGAAATAGGGACATTCACGTACTGGACAGGGGGACGCAATTGGAAATTGACACTTATTAACCACTTCTTCGGACATAGAGCGTAATGAGAAGAGATAAAAATGGGGGTGGTTGCTCCCCCTTTTTTCATAAGATGGGAGGACCAAGACTTAGAAAGACTCAAGAGGGCAGATTTCTGCAAAAGCTTGAAGACAGGCGGTCTTGGCGGAAAATCCTCTTGTTACGGAGTAGTATAAAATGGACAGCAAGTGGACCAGTTCGTCTCGATATCACGGCCACCCAGCTTAAACCGGACCCGAACACTCCAGAAATATCTGGTAAGTGGGATCAAAGGACTCTCAATTTTGTGTGAAGCGTTTTCTAACTGCGTTCGACTATAGACGATATCCTCATTGAGAGGATCTTCTGCTCTCCAGATCTTTAAATCATAAGTCATTTCGCAGATTCTACTCAAGTCTCCGCTTTTATCCGCATTGATGTCTTTTGCTGTAGGGAAAGATTTCCATTGTAGGGTTGGTTTGAGCGAATCGACCTGTACGAATCGAATCCCCTTCCACGTATCGTACGTGATTCCGTCGTTGTCGGGGGGAGGTATGCTGCGCGTCCCTCCCTCTACGCCGCCGGATGTACCGCCTACTGCCCCGCCAACCGCTGCCCCACTTGCGGCAAAGTATGGAAGAAGAACGATGCCAGCACCACCGGTCCCTACTGTCACACCCACGCCAATCACAGTCCCTACTAAACCCCCTATCACTGCGCCCGTACCTGTGTCAGTAGTTAAACCCATGGTGAAATCTTTGGCAACTCGTAATCCGTTCCCCTTGATGCGAGAAGTGTCAAACTCAGGTCCATCGGCTGAACAGACCCACGTCTGTTGGTAAGGTACCTGGGGCATGTGTGCGCAGCTAAATTGCCCGATAAGCAACGAGACGAGAAATAAGAGCATCATTGGGTAATGCGTTGTCGCTTTCATCTTTTCATCGCCATCGCCGGGGAGTGTTTTATCATAAGTTTTTATTGATCAAGGAAGATGGCTTTGGTCTTGGCTGTCTAATATTGAGCAAAAACCATGCCAAATAATAGAGGTGGCGATAATATCAAGAAATCTGCTGTATTAATTAGAGAAGTCTATTGGATCAGTTTAGAATAAACGGTGGGATGTGAATCGTGCTGCGCAGGTTGGAACCAAATTGCCCAGCTAAAGGTGCGGTGGAGCTACGGACTTGGGGGACGTTCATACAGAGCGTGTAGACGCGGGTCGCGGGTTGGACCAATTCAATTGCGGAATTCGGTACGCAGGGTTAGCAAAAAACGAATGGACAAGTCAGTGGATTATTGGGTTACAAAACCAAAACAAGGCTGTGATTTGTGATTTCATCTGAAGTGTGCATAATGAAAAAAGAAAGGCGGAGTGGGCTGCGATTAACAACCCACCCCATGGGGTAAAAATGTCCGGACCGTGAAAAATTGTACTTCGAGGTCATAAGAAAAATCTGTTCCTCACTTTTCGACGAATTCACTTTCCCAATCCAAAACTGCGATTCCCCTGCAATCGCCTTGTACTTCAAGGTGAATGCCAGATCCCAGATCCGAACACCGTCAGCCCGAGAAGATTGAGCATACGTATGTCTTAAGGGCCGCCTTGATAAATGTGGGATGTGTCCCTACTTTTGCGGTTGCAATCGCGAGCGGTGTCCGCGAAGGCTGAACCCAAGCACCGTGAGCACCACCCCGAAGATTAATGCGTAAGCCGCGATCAGCCAGAGCAGGCCGAGAGCTCCGGCCCCAGGGAAAAACATCAGAAGAATGGCGAAGAGAATCGAAGCGATGCCGCATAAGATCATCCAGCCTTCACCCTGAATTTCTTTTCTCAGACGAATGGCTGCGGCGATCTCCAAGACTCCCGTTGCGAGGCTCCAAGCGGCGATATAGAAAATCAGTACTACCGTCGTAATACCGGGAGCAACAAGTGTGATCATCCCGATTCCTATGCCCAGAAGCCCTTCCAGCAGAAGAAGCCACCGATCGTCCCTTCCACCCCAGTTACCGATCGTCTTGATGACCAGTAAAATCCCGTCTATCAGGACATAGGCACCGAAAAAAATGATGAGCGTTGCCAGGGTGATCCCGGGCCAGGCATAGGCCAGGATGCCAAACAGAATCGCGAAAATCCCTCTCACCACGAAAGCCCACCAGTAACGCGAAAGCATCTCAAGCATCTTCGTCCTCCTTTTTGCCCCGCACCCGTCTGTCCTGGCAAAGGGAGAGGGAAACCAGGGGCATCATGAAGCGATAGTGATAGCGATAAAGCTGGAAATACGTGTGGAATTCCTCAAAACAAAGTTTTTATCTACTGTAGCAACATTCGCATCTGGTATCACCTCTTCCAATTATTAATGTTTCATTCTAGGGTATTGAATGTAGAGGCGAAAATAAATAAGGTTAAAATAGTATTTTTGCTCGCAAAAGAGAGTATTTTTGGCATACGCCTGGAGTGCCTGCAGCAACTGCTGGCCCATAGCACCGTGGACACGGTGAAACGGTGACGCCGAGAGACGGGAACGCGGGGTTAACAGATAAACGAATGAATAAGTTATTGGGTTATTGCGTGAATAAGTGTCCTGACCAGAACTTGAGTTGATGGACAGCGTCAAGATGACCCTTCTCGCAATTTAACCGCAAATCTTCACTCCAAGATGGTATTGATAGGCAGCGATTAGGCTGAAATACGTATGATAGGAAAATGCAAAATTGAGCCTTCCGAATGCGAGTCCTTTCTTCTTCTAACTCTTCTTCTCAAGGATCTTTTGAAAAGGCTTGATCATTTCCGCTTTAATTCTGTGGGTATAGATTTCTTTTTTCATCGATGGTATTTTGGTTAAAAGTATCAGTATCCTATTTGTAATTCGCGCCTTATAATCCTTCTGCGGAAAATCATAGATCCCGTGCTTTTTATAAAATCTGTGATCTGCTTGGAAGGGAAATCGAAGTCTTCCCCACACATCGTCTCTGAAGATTTTCATCGCACCCACACCAAGAAAGGTAGATGGTTTTATATAGCCTTCACCAGCTAGCTGAATGAGCCGTTCTGCAAAACTTTGAAGCAAAGCATCTATTTCAGCCGAATCTCCATGTTCATCTGTTATCACATCAACCAGGTTGGCCTGCTGCCATTCAGTATAGGCTTCCAAGATTTGCCTAAGGTTTGGTATCTGACTCAAAGGACCGGAAATAATAAACCCTATCTGCTTTCCAATAAGTGATGGAGTATGGGTATTGAAAAACCCTCTGTCAAAAAATTGCTTCCATTTAGAAGACAAATACCTATCTTTAATCGTTCCAGCAAAAATAAGTACATCTGCCGTCTTTAGCTTTGAATTGTAAAACTCAACAAATCCATCTTTGTCCTGGTATATACAAATATTCTCATGACCGCAACGAATGCAGCCCAGGCATCCTCCTTTAATGTCCAAATTGTAAAGGTTAATCATCTCCACGGGATCGGAAAAAGACCTCTTAAATCTATCAATCATCCTTGCCAAACTTGTCTGGTCGCCCTCTGAATCTGTCAGAATGACTATCTTTTTCCCTTTATCATCTATTTTCTTCTCTGAATTGCCGGGGATGTAGTCAAATTTTCTGTGAGTCAACGGCCCGAAACTTTTTGAAGTGAGCATCCTATTTTCAATGGCTTCCAGAAAATTGCCAGCAAAGAGTATTAATTTTTCTCTTTCTTTCTCCTTTAATAAATCATACATATCAGCAGAAAAAGCTCCCACATACTTCATGTCCAGATCATCGCAGATCGCATGCATATAATTGTGAGCGGTGTGGTCGAAGAAATGAATGGATGTTGTTAGAACCGCCGTATATCTATTTTGAAAAGCCTCCTTCACTCCTTTTTCCGAAATAAGCTCAATGAATCTCTTGTATTGAGAGGACACAAGAAAAACATAAAGAGGAAAAGCCCACAAAACGGCCTGCGATGACTTGACTTCATCAATAATTTCTTGAAAGGCCTTTTCATCTTTTTCGATCTTTTTAATTTGTTGAGCAATGTTAAAGATTTTCAGATCATGCTGTGGGAACTTCTTCTGAATAAAATGAACATACTGCATCGTGGCACTTAGATCACCCTTAGGGCTTCCGTTTAGGACGGTAATTTTCATCGCAGTCGCCTCCTTTTGAAGTGGTCTGAAAACAGAGGATTTATACCAGATACTGAAAGCTCCTAAAAAAGAGAGTTTCGCCTCGTCCCCTTCGGTTATTGTTTCATCTTCCCTTTTGTGTCACTTCTCAATCATTCGTTCTGCCGTTCGCTTGGAGAAGACAAAGACTCCCAATCCATGAAACAGCATGCGAATACCCAAACCCGTAAGGGGCCATCTAAACCAGAGGCATTCGGATGATGGAACAAAGATTAATAAGGCGCACTTTATTTGGCATTGCCAAACAAATTCTTCATCCGCATCAATAGGCCGACGTCTCCCTGAACTGAATATTTCTTATCCATGAAAGCTTGTTGGCCATCCAACTCATTGTTCGAAATGGCTAACCAGACTTCTGAAGGAGTCTGGATGGTCAGGTTCGGAGAATTCGCCTTTCCTTCATGGTAGGAGCATCTGCCATTCTCGATCGAGAAAAACCAATTCCCCGGTTGCTTCCCGGTTACTTCGAACTGAATGGTGACTTTCAACTTGCCGGCTGCCTGGGGATTATACGTTGCTACCATCCCTCTTAGAAGGAGTCTCATATCCTGCACCTTTCCCCCTTCTTGAGGTTTACCCTGTGCGAATCCTTGCAAGTAGCTGTCCCACCAAATATTCGCCAGCTCAGCCACCTCATTGGCTTTTAGAAGGGGTTTCTGGATTTCTGCTTCTGTTTCCTTTGAGACCCTTCCATCCCGAACCACTTCAACCCCCGCTTGATAAGCAGCGTGAAAAGTGACATGAGCCTTCTCTTTCAACATCTCCTGCTTTAAGAGTTCCGCACCCGGCATCAGGAGTTCACCGATGAGAGGCACTTGGCCGTTTCCCCAGTGGTGAAAAATATGCCGGAGACCATCAAAATGGGATATTTCGGGAAATCCGCAAGTAGAGACAAGAAGCATCTTTTGATTTCCTTGGTATCTTGAAGGATGTCGATAGGTCTCGCCCCTCCTGATCAGATGAGGATCTGAAAGGGGAAGAAGCCTATCCTGAAAGGTCTTCAGGAGGGAGGTCATATTGTAGTAGTATAAGGGGGTTGCGTAAACCATTATATCGGAACTTCTCATCTTTTCTAAAAGTTCGGGCATATCGTCCTTGAATATGCATACCCCCGGGGTCTTCGTCCAGCAGGTATAGCACCCTACGCAGGGGTGAAGATCCTTTTGTTTGAGATAGACCGTTTCAGTCTCAGCACCTTGACTTTGAGCACCTTTTAGAAACTCTTGAAGCAGAAGGTCTGTATTGCTCACTTTTGGCCGCGGGCTTCCTTGGATAGCTAAAATTTTCAACATTTTTTCTCCCCTTCTTTGATGAAATCTTCTTTGGCTTTTGCGGGAGCGCGGAAGAGGTCCCCCATTTTCATTAGCAGACTCATGTCGCCTTCCACTCTATAGAGTCCTTCCATCAGGGCTTTGGGCCTGCTGATCTCTCCTTTCGCCATTTTTAACCACACATCCCCTGATGAATAGATGGCCAATGTCGGAGTGGGTGTTTTTCCCTCCCTAAAGGCGCATTTTCCTCCT